>JBFMFA010000018.1:0-5472 GCA_040753195.1 Gemmatimonadota bacterium
TTCGCTCCAAAAATGCGCGAAGCGCGATTCTCGACCGGGAAGTTCCCGATCTCCACGAGCACGCCGTTCTGAATCGCGGTCGTCGTATGCGAGTACCAACTTTGCTGCAGCCCCGGTGCGCGGAACCCCGTGCTCACGGCGCCACGCACGACGAACTGATTCGCAGGCTGATAGCGCAGCGCGGCCTTCGCCGTCACCTTCTGTCCGAAGTCGCTGTAGTTCTCGAAGCGCGCGGCGACGTTTACCAGCGTGCTTGGCCGCAAATTCGTTTCGAGATCGACATATGCACCCACGTTCGTCCGGCTGTTGTTACTCGCGTCAGTCGGCGCGAACCCTTGAAAGACCGACGACCCCGGTTGCGCCACGCCGGAGCTGTCGAACGTCTTGTGATAGCCGTGTATCCACGACGCCCGCTCGCCTGCAACGATCTCGTACGATTCACGCCGGAACGCGGCGCCAACGGCCACGTTGACCTCGTTAGGCAAGCCCAGGTCCATCGGCTTGGAGAGACTCAAGGTCGTGTTGAATTCCCCGCGTTTGAGTGCTCCCGCATCGAACCGTGTTTGATTGGGAATGTTCGGATCATCCTGCGTACCCAGAATGCCGTCGCGGCCGGGGGCCGTCGGCACCGTTAGGCTCGGCCCTAACGACGAATTGAGCGTGTTTTCGAGATTGAACTGGAAGCTGTTGAAGCCGTACGCCATCCCAACGTCCGCCGCCCATCCGCTGAGTTGCGTCCGGATGCCGCCCGCCGCCGAGTAGTCACGCACTTCAGGACGGAACTGCGGCAGGAATCCCGTCGGATAGATCTCCGGCCAGTTCCGGCTGTTCCGCGGCTTTCGGAAGAAGCCGTTCCCCGTACCGTCACGATCTGCCCAGCCACCGAATGCATAAAACTCGGTGGAACCGGATTCATTGATCGGCACGCGCAAATTGGCGAACGTCTGAATGTCGCGCTCCAGCCCATCACCCCAGTGCACGTTAGGCTGCTGCACGTTGGCGCGTTTGATGACGACCCGACAGTCCGCCACCGAATCGCTCAGGCCGTTGATGTCCGGAAATGAGCCATCCGGACACGCGCGATTCGTTGCCTCACGATTCATGTATTGCGCGAAGAGCCCAAGCGACCCCCGCCCAACTTTGAATCCGACGCCGCCGCTCACATCTTCGGTGCGACCGTCACTCCTGTAATTCTTCCCGGGGTTGTATTGCCCGACCGACATGTTCAGAAAAGGCGAAAATTGACCTTCTTTGAGCACCAGGTTCACAACGCCGGCGATCGCGTCGGAGCCGTACTGCGTTGACGCCCCGTCACGCAGCACCTCAACGCGCTCGATCGCGCTGGATGGGAACGCGTTCAGGTCGACGCCGCTGGAACCCGGCGCCGAGCCGTTCGAGAAGACGTTCAGCAGCGCGGTCTGATGCCGCCGAACGCCGTTGATGAGGACGAGCGAGTGATCCGGCGACAACCCGCGCAGGGTAAACGGCCTAACGATTTCCGTTGCGTCGGTTACAGCCTGCTTCGGAAAGTTCACGGACGGCGCGAGGTTCGCGACGATCTGCGTTGTCTCCGTTGTCCCCGTGGAGAGCAGTTCTTCCACCGTAAACACATCGACCGGAACGGCCAGCTCCTCGGCGGCCGTATGTCGCGCTCGCGAGCCGACGACAACGGAGACCGGCGCAAGCTGTTGTGGCGACCGGATGAGAACGATGTCGAGCGTGTTCAGTCGTCCAGCGGCAACGGTGACCGGTATCTCCTGCGCCGCATAGCCCAGCGCCCGCACACGCACGACACGCGCACCGGCTGGAACTCCGCCTAACAAGTACCGACCGTTCGCCGTCGACGATGCACGTACGCCGGTTCCATCGACCATCAGGAGCGCACCGACAATCGCCGCTCCCGTGCTGTCAGCAACTTTCCCCACGACAGCACCAGTTTGAGCCTTGGCCGCTTGCCATGGCGCGATCAACAACACTGCGCCGACCACGAACAATGAGGAACGTTTCATTCGTCCTCCGATGGTTGGGTTTTCACACGCACGCAATTCGCTCGTTATGATCGAGTCGCGCTACCACTACAAAACGGCGGGGGCGTGAAGTTCACCAGAGGAGTTTGCCGGAGCGCGAACGGCTGAGCTCGTATGATCGTGGCGCGGCCACAGGCGTCTCCACCTCCATGGCGACTGAGGCGTACGCCAGTTCACGGTTGCGCGCGCAGTAACCGGGCGAGCAACTCCGGCATCGCGTGAAAATGATCGATATGATCAGGCGCCGAGTTGCCCGCGTAGCCAAGCATCTCAAATCCACCGGCACGCACTTCACTCAGTTGCTGCATGCCGCGCGCACCCCACTGCAGGACGGGCGTGCGACGCAAATCCACCGCGTTCAACACCCAATCCGCGGTTTCGGTCGTGCTGGCGAATGTGCCTGGAAAAATCTCGGAGTGCGTGATCACGAATCGCTTCGTTCCAGCCATAGCCGCTTTGGCGAACGCGCTCCAGATCGTGAGGTTCGTCGTATCCAGTGCACCGCCTTTCTCGAGCACCTGACCCTCGGGCACATACGCCGTGTGCATGCCGTCCATGAGCAGGACGTCATTCACGCGCGCGAAGTGGCGCGACTCGCGTAGGATCACCCGTATGGCGCCGTGACCGGCCGAGAAGCCAGTCAGTGTGAGCCGCCTAACGTGATGCGATATCCCGCTCGCCGCCGCGACCTCTCGCACGACACCAGCGAGTAGTGTATCGAACGCGGCGGGGTCGCTGAACGCCGAGTGATACACACCGGAGCCGGCTCCAACGTTCACGACCGCGACAACAGCGGGTGCGCGCAACTGCGCGGCCGCCTGTTTCGGAATCCACGCTGAGCCCAAAAAATGCACGATGAGGTGAACGTCGCGCTGTCGCGGCGCCTGCTCTGGAATCCACACCTCGACGGGTCTACCGAACGGTCCCGTAAAGCGCCGCGTTGTGCCGCCAATCGTCTGTTCGGTGAGCCGCTCGTGCGCGCGAGTCCGCTCGACCATGGGCGATGGATTCTGCGGGCGCGGCGAAGCCGTCTGCGGCTCCGCTGCGAGCGGCAACAGCAGGAACAACAACGCCACGCGTGTCATTGTTGCTTCGTCAGCGCGTCGATATCGAGCGGCGCGATGTCAGGCTCCACCCAACCCTTGCGCGCGCCCACAGACATCAGAGTCTCCCGTGAATAGAACGTGAGCAGGAGATCGTTCGCCGCGAGAGGGCCCGTGAGCAATGTCTTCAGACACTGATCCAACGGGCCGTCGCATGATCCCAGGAACTGCGCGAGAATCTCGACGTATGCGCGCGTAATGGTTTCGTGATACCCCTGCGTATCGTTGTTCGGTGTGCCGTGACTGTCATTTAGTCGCTTGATGCCATGGCGCAAGAGAACGAGCGCTCCTGCGGCACCGAGCTTATGCACATGCCACATCCCCACCGCAAGGTGCGCCTGATGCGTCCACTCGCTCTTGGGAATGCGGCACGCTGCAAAACGCTCGGCGAGGTCGTCGAGAGGCTCGTTAGGCACCGTACACGGTCATTTCGCGAGTGTTGCTCCGGCCAACTGCGCCACCGCCGCCAACGTCGTTTGAGCGGCGTTCAAGCCGAGTCGGAAGTCCTTGTCGCTGAATGTCGAAAAGACGTCGATCGGCTGATGCCACGTGGGATTCCACCCGGTGCCCGTATGCGCCAGACGCTCATTTTCGCGCAGACTGATCGCCGGACAGACTTCCATGAACGCGTTCGAGTCCGTGTTGCTCATGCGATCGCCCACCGCAGCCGGATAGTCCGTGGCGTAGCTGTCATTGGCCCGCCTGAATAGCCACGCAAGCTGCTGCGACTCGTTCGCGAACTTCGATGTGCCAGCGAATTCGATATTGACGTCTGCCTCACGCCGCTGCTCCGGCGACACCTTGCCATCCGGTCCGGGCGCTCCGTGATCCCACAACATCATGTCGTGCTGAATCATGCCGAGCCATGTCGGTTCCGGATACTTGCCGGAGCCCGCCGGATTCTCCACACCCTGCAGCGGGCCGCGCTGCCTAACGTACGCCGCTGCGCCACCGCCCGTCTCTTCGTTGTTGAAGAGGATAAAACGGATCGAGCGCTCGGTCTTCACATCCGGCGAATGCAGGACGCGCGCCAGTTCCATGACCAGTGCCGTGCCCGATCCGTCGTCGTTCGCCGCGGCGCCGTAACCGTGACCATCCATGTGCGCGCCGATGATGTACATCTCGTTAGGTCGCGTCGTGCCGATCTTGGTGCAGTACACCTGTTCGCGTGGCCCCGGCGTATCCCACTGCGCATTGATGCGGCGCAACGCCGTATCCGGCTGGCGCATCGGATCTGTATTCACGCCCGTCGGTCCTCTGTAGCCCTTCACCGGAATCGTCGGGCGTCTGCGCGGCGTGTTGGCCCGCGGCGGTTGTGGATTCGCCGCGCTGCGAATCGAGTCGACCCTGTTGGTGGAGTCGTTGCGAAGCTGACGTCCGTTGTATTCGTATTTCAGCCGCTCGGTGTTCGTGCAGCCATAGCTCTTGAGCTGCGCTTCGATCCAGTCTGTCGCCGCGCGATTGCGATCGGTCCCCTGGCGCCGGTCGCCGAACATCGTCAGGCCTTTGATCGTCGCCTTGTATCGCTCCAGATCGAGTCGCGCCACCAGCGCCTTGATAGGGTCGGCCGCCGAGTCCGCAGGGGAACCACCCTGTCCTTCGAGAACGAGTGGCGCGACAAAAAGCGCGAGACCTGCGCATAAACGATCCAAGTGACGCATTACTCCTCCATCGCGAGTGACGGGCCGTGGCTCGAAAACGAATTTGCCCCTTCGCAGCACTACGCGCATCCGGTTCAGAACGCCGAACTATTTATCCGTACGGTTGAGCCACTAGACCCCGGGCTCCGGCCCGCGCTGTGCAATGCTCTCGGTGTTACCTCAACAACAGGAGGCGCATAATGCGCACGCAGGCTTTGGCCGTTCTCATGGGCGGCCTCATCGTTGCCGGATGTGCTCGGCAAACACGAGTCGAATCCACTGGTGATGTCGCGCTAGACCCGACCCCGGTCGATTCACGGACACTGCCGGCAGGCAGCAGTCTCACCGTCAGGCTCGACAATGAAATCGGTACCAAAGTGAGTAAGGTCGGGGACACCTTCAGCGCGACCGTTGAAACCGCGGTCACTGCATCCAACGGCGAGACCGTCGTTCCAGTCGGCTCCAAAATCTACGGAAAGGTCACCGGTCTGGATAACTCTGACCACGCGGGCGAGCCGGCGGCGATCAAGATCGACTTCGATCGTATCGTCGTAAATGGCGTAAGCCACGACCTCGATGCGAAGGTTACCGCGACCAACCTGCAGACGCGTGGTGGTGACACGCGTGATGAGACGCTGCGCAAGGCGGGTGTCGGCGCAGCCGCCGGCGCGGTCCTCGGCGCCGTGTTGAGCGGCGGCGATC
>JBFMFA010000018.1:5482-14800 GCA_040753195.1 Gemmatimonadota bacterium
AGAAGATCCTCATCGGTGGCGCGTTAGGTGCCGCTGCAGGGACAGTAATCTCGTTAGGTGCCGGTGATGTGGAAGGCGTACTCCCGGCCGGTACACGCATGACGCTGCAGACCACGAATACCGTGGCCATGCGTTAACAACGGCTGACGACGACGCGCGCCGCAGCTCAACGCGGCGCGCGAGTCGTTTCCAGAGCTACTGTTCGCGCTCCCGGAAGCGATAACTCGCGTGCGAGTCGTAGTCGATGCCGTGCTTCTTCTTCAGCTCCTGAATGTGCCGCAAATCCCGTTTCGTGTGCGGGCTCGCCACGCCGTCGCCTAACGGTTCGAACGTGTGCAGCAGCGTTTCTTCCAGCACGCCGCTGAGGCTCATACGTTTGTATTCGGCGAGATCGCGGAGAACCGCCGCCAGCCGCTTCTCCAATCGAACAGGTACATCGACGCGCTCAATGTCCAGCGGCGGGCCGTCCGCTGTGTAGATGCGGTGGCCGAAGGAGAGGCGGTAGCCGTGCAAGTCGTTCACGGCATAGTCGCGCAGGCCGTACGATCTGTCGTTAGGTGTCTCCACGACGTGCACGCCATTGGCCCGTTGAAACTCGTACAGCTCGTCTGCGTTGCCGATGACGAAGTAGATGCCGCACCCCTCGGGGCTCGGCGTCCCTGCCTGCAAAAAGACCTGCGCATCCCCGAGGTTCACCCCTGCCATCGAAGGGGGCTCACCCCAGGTGAACCCAGGATTGAACCCCAGACGCTCGGTATAAAACTCGACCGCTGCCCGGACATCCACTACCGATAGACAGGGGTGCTGCGTCTCACAATCGACCTGGGGTGCGCGTGCCATGATGTGCCTCGGATCGAAGGTCTTGTTAGGCGAATCGTCGACCTCCCAAAAAAGCCCGAAACCTGCGCATACAACAGGCCGTAGCAGCCACCGGTCGGGCTGGTGCCGCGTGCGGTCGCCGGGATTCACTCCAACACGTCGAGTTAATGCGAACACGGGTCCCAGATCCGCGCAGGCGAGCGTATCTCCTTTTCGGGCTTGTAGCTACGCTCGCGCCATTCGCTTGTCACCCGGGCAACGCGGAGGCTAAACGACTGATCGACGCCTGCGAGTCGGGGAGTGCTCCGGCGTGCAATCAACTCGGCGTCAAACTGCTCGCCGGTGAGTTTGTACTGCGCGACGACGGCAGAGCCGCATCGGTCTTCAAAAAGGCATGCGACGGCGGCGTGGGTGATGGGTGCACGTCCCTGGGTCAGATGCACCAGCAGGGGCGCGGCGTCAAAACCGATTCTGCGCTTATTCCAAGATTGCATCAACAAGGCTGCGAGCTTGGTGCGATGCCCGGCTGCACGCGACTCGGCGCGTTGCACTTGCGAGGTCTGGTAGTGCCACGCGATACGGTACGCGCAGTGGCGCTATTCACCCAGGCGTGCGATCGGGGTGAGCTGACGGGATGCGCGAACCTCGGCGCGCTTTACGCCACGGGCGCCGGCGTCTCACAGGACGTTCCTCGCGCAGCCACGCTATTGCGGCGGTCCTGCGATGCCAAAGTCCCCCTTGGCTGCTTTGGACTCGGTCGACTGCATGCGTTAGGCAGCGGTGTGCAGCAGAACGACTCGATCGCCGCGGCGCTGTTCAAACAGTCCTGCGATGGTGACGACGTTGCCGCGTGCTTCCAGCTTGCCGTCCTGCACGAAAACGGAAGCAGTATCCCACAGAACTTCCAGCGCGCCGCCGAGCTCTATCGTCAGGCATGTCAAAGGAACTTTGCCGAGGCGTGTTACAACATGGCGCTGATGTATGACCGCGGGGCGGGCGTGTTTCGCCAGCCTGAGCGTGCGACGGCGCTGAAGCGGCGCGCCTGCGAATTGGGACATACACCCGCATGTCCCCCGCCAGCGAGGACATCATAATGTCAGCGCTGCTCGCGGCAGATAACCTAACGAAAAAGTACGGCAGCGTCGTGGCGCTCAACGAGGTGAGCTTCACCATCTCCGATGGGATCACCGGCCTGCTTGGCGAGAACGGAGCGGGGAAGAGCACCGCCATCAAGATCTTTCTCGGGCTCATCCAGCCGACCGCAGGTACGGCACAGGTCCTCGGGAAGAACGCGTCGACAGACCTTGGTGTTCGGGGGCGCCTCGGCTACATGCCCGAACATGATTGTCTGCCGAGTCAAGTGAGCGCCGCGGAATTCTTGACCCACATGGCGGAGTTGAGTGGCCTCCCGCCAACGGCGGCCCGAACGCGCGCCGCCGACACGTTGCGTCACACCGGACTGTTCGAAGAGCGCTATCGGGCGATCGGCGGCTACTCCACCGGCATGAAACAGCGCGTGAAGTTGGGGCAGGCGCTCGTGCACGATCCGGCCTTTGTGTTTTTGGACGAGCCGACCGCGGGCCTCGACCCGCTCGGTCGCGAAGAGATGCTGGCCCTCGTTAGGAAAACTCATCGGGAATTCGGCATCAGCGTCATTCTGTCATCGCACCTCATGGCGGATGTCGAACGCACCTGCGATCGCATCCTCGTTATGCAGGGTGGACGCGTCGTGCATGCCGGCGAAGTCGATCACTTCACCAAAGAAACGGAAACCGTCTTCATCGAGGTCGACGCCAACCGTGCGGAGCTCATAGCCGCTTTGCGTCGGCGAGGCGTGCTCGTCGCGCCTGACGGTGGCGGGCTCACCATCGAAGGGCCGGACGAAACCGTGTATGACCACGTGCGCGACGCCCTCGTCGAGGCGCAGGCTCCCTTGCGACGCATGGCGCCACGGCGGCGCGCGCTCACCGAACTGTTCGAGCGAGGTGCGGCATGACCGCGTCAGCTGCCCCAGACGCGCGCGGCATGCCTAACGGCGCTGGCACCGTCTTCGATATTGGGTATCAACGCTACACGGGAGTTCGTGAAGGGCTGCCTCGCGCGCGTCGGGCTGTCTTCAAGGACGGCGTCCGCATCGCGCTGGGCCTGGGTCGCGGCCCCCGCGCCAAGATCCTCCCATGGTTCTTCGTTGCGTTGATGGCCGCGATCGCCCTGATCATGGCACTGATTGCAGGCGCCGCCGATCGAATGGGTGGGCCAGGTTCCGCCGAACGGCTCGATCTGCCGTCGCACTCCGACTACTACGGCATCGCGTCGATCATCCTCTTTATGTTTGCCGCGGTCGTTGCACCGGAGTTGCTGTGCCGCGACCGGCGCGAAGGCGTGATCAATCTCTACTTCGTGCGACCGCTGACGGGGGCGCACTACGTGACGGCGCGCTGGCTCGCGTTTCTTGTCGTTACGCTGGTCACCGCCTGGCTGCCGCAACTGATCCTCTTCCTCGGTCTATCGATGGGGGATCCCCAGCCACTGCAATACCTCTCGCGACATTGGCTCGACATCCCGCGATTCCTGCTCTCAGGGCTGGTGATGGCCGCCTACATAACGACGATCGCGATGCTTACGGCTTCGTTCACTACGCGGCGCGCCTACGCGGCCGTCTTCCTCGTCGGCCTTTTCGCGATCACGACGCCGTTCACCGCTGGTCTGTCGCAGGAGATTGAGGGGCTCACCGGGCAGTGGATCTCCATGTTCAGCCTAACGAACATCCCGGTGCACGTGAACGACATCATTTTCAATGAAGTCAGCGACATCACCGAGGACGCACCCGCACGCAAGTTCTCGAAGCAGGTGCTGGTCGCGTGGTACGTAGCATGGACTGTGTTACCTGGAGCGTTGCTTTGGTGGCGGTATCGGAGGCTGGCTCCATGATCGCGCCGCACGAGCCGGTCATTCGCGTGGATGGCGTATCGCGCTGGTTCGGCAGCGTCGTAGCCGTCAGTGAGGTCACATTTGACGTTAGGCCCGGGATTACCGGCCTCCTCGGACCGAATGGTGCAGGGAAAACGACCCTCCTGCGGATGATCACGGGTTTGGCCGCTCCGTCGACAGGCACCATTACCGTGTTCGGCGAACCGGTGCGCGACAATCCGCCGCTCTATCGCCGCATCGGCGTGATGTCCGAGCACGAGACGGTCTACGGCTTCATGAAGGGACGCGATTTCGTGCGCACGATGGGGCGTTTGCGCGGCGTTGCGAATCTGGAAGCCGCAGTCGACCGCGCCATCGATCTCGTGGATCTCGCCGACGCGCAGCACCGGCCGATGGAGACCTATTCCCGCGGCATGCGCCAACGCATTCGCCTGGCAGGAACGCTCGTGCACGACCCCGAAGTCTTGATTCTGGACGAGCCGCTCAATGGTGCCGATCCACGGCAGCGTGTGCACTTCAAGCGCCTGCTTCAACAGCTCGTCGCCGACGGCCGCACGATCGTCCTTTCGTCGCATATCCTCGAGGAAGTGGAAGAGCTGGCGGACACCGTGTTGCTCATCGTGAACGGGAAACTGGCTGCGTCGGGTGGCTTCCGCGCCATTCGGGCGGCGCTCAACCAACGTCCCTACCACGTGCGCGTCATCTGCGATGCGCCGCGAGCGCTCGCAGCCGCAGTCGTCAGGCTCGGTGCTGTCGACGCCGTGAACGTGGATCCTGACGGAGCGGTCGTCGTTCTCAGTCGCAATGTGCTGGACCTGCAGATCGAGCTACCGCGACTGGCGCAGGCAGAACGCATCAGTCTTCGTAAAGTCGAACCACTGGACGACTCGCTCGAGAGCGTCTTCGGCTACCTCGTGGAGCGTTAGGCATGGCATCCGTGTACCGCCTCACGCTGCGGCAACTGAGCGGCCGCTGGCGTCTCGTCATCATGACGGTCCTCGCGCTCATGCCGGTCGCCATCGCCCTCATCATGCTGCGCTCGGACAATGCGCCGAGCGTGCGTGACTTCGAGACGGCCGTGTTGAGTGCGATGCTGGCCGGGTCCATAGCCCCGCTCATCGTGTTGGCGATCGCGGCCCCCGCCTTCGCGAATGAAGTGGAGGATCGCACACTGGCAAACCTCGTCCTGGCGCCCATCCCGCGTTCGCACATCGCCATTCCCAAACTCCTGGCCACCTTCACCATCGCGGCGCCGTTCATCGCGGTCAGCGCGTTCGCCACGAGCTACATCGCCTTTCTTGGTGATATGACTGCGACGATCGCTGTGACCGTCGCTGCCGTCGTCGGCGTGGCGATGTACGCGTCGCTCTTCGTCTGGCTCGGACTGGTGACGACGCAAGCGATCGGCGTCGGCCTTCTATATATCGTGTTGTGGGAAGGGCTTTTTTCCGGGTACGTCGCGGGCGTTCGGCTGCTCAGCATCCGTCACTTTTCTATCGCACTGATGCATGGACTGGACGAGCGCCGCTTTGCGGTCGGATCGCACCTGCCTCTGCTCGTCGCGATCGTCATCTCCGCCGCTGTCTTCCTGGGCTTCATGTTTCTCACGACGAAACGGCTGCGTCAGATGGACGTGCCGTAGCCTACGCCTAACGCGATACAACATCGTCAGGTTAGCTAGCCGCGTCGTTTTGCTCGGGTCGCTTTGGCGACCTCGATGAGTTTCCAGAACTGTCGATCACCGATCACAGTGACCCGGTGACCTTTCGCTGCCAAGCGCCGAATCTCCATGAGCTTTGTGCCGCCAACGCTCCCGGCAATTTGCAGCGCGTTGGGTCGCCCGCGCACCAGTACGTCGGTTGTTGTCCCCGGTTTGCTCTGGACAATCGCCCCCGCTTTCTTCGCCGCCGCGATCGCGTCCGCACGGGGCCGACTGAGAAAGCCGGTGAACGATAGTCGCTTGCCCGTTAGGCTGCTCACCCGGCCAGATTGCAACTCCTTGGGTTTGCGCCGTAACGCGGCGATCAGTTCGCTGGCCGCATGATACCGCTTGCCTCGCACTCCAAGACATCGGTGAATCACCTGCTTCAAATGATCGCTGCAGGGAAGGGTGCGCACGTCTTTGCTGCGGATCGGACTCGTTATGTCGCCGCGCAAAAGCATCACGGCGATCAGGCCGATCTGATAGATGTCATCGCGCTGCTGCCAGCGTCGTACTTTCCCCCAGGCGATCTCCGACGGCACGTTGAATACGTTGAACGCGTCGGCTGTCACGCCGCGGCGGCTCAACTGATGTGTCGCAATGCCGAAGTCGCCGATTTTCAACTGTTCGTTGCGGCACACGAAGACGTTGAATGGCGTGAGGTCGCGATGCATCGCCTGTCCCCGATGCAGCGCGTCCAGCGCTCCCAACACCGCCGCGATTTCGCGGCGCACCAGACGCTCAGGCTGCGGCCCTTTGCGTTCGAGCCATGCGCCCAAGTCGCCATGTTCGGCGTATTCCATTGCCAGGCAGTAGAGCGTGCGTGTCTCATCCGCGACGACAAAACGATCGAGCACGCGCAACGCGCGCGGCTCGCGGCCCAGCAAGTCGGCGAAATACGCCTCACGCAACCAGCCCGTTAGGCGTTCGGTGATCTTGATGCAAACGCGCGGAGAGCCTGGCTGGTTGGAGGTCGCAAGATACACTTCGCCGAAGCCGCCTTTACCGATGAGCCTCTCGAGCTGATAGGTGTACTCCGTTTCACTGCTGAACACGCTCGGCAGCGTGGGCGAGTCTTCATCCGTTCTCGTGAGTATGGCCTCGTTCGCGACGAGCCGGCCAAGCGAGCGAGCTTTCGTCGCCGTTCGAGTCTGCTTCGCAATCACTGTAACAGATCAAGGAACACGGCGGCCTGCGTAACGATGCGCGCTCGTGCGCCGGCGATCCCCGGGGTCAGCGGAACACTGTCGGCGAGCAGCGCGAGAAAGGCGGTCAGTGCGGTATGTAACGTCATGAGTCATGCAACAGTGTATTCACTCTGAACAAGACCGCTTGGATACTGCCGGGTCGCCACATGTTTCAAGGAGACGTCGCTATCCAGCTGGCCAAAGAGCGGAATGCCTGAGCCGATAAGGACCGGGACGCGTGTCACGATGAGCCGATCGACCAGCCCAGCACGCAGAAACCGCTGGATCGTGAGGCCACCATCAAGATACACATGCTGAAAGCCTCGTGCCTTCAGCGACGCGACGATCTCCCGCGGCTCTCCCGACAAGTGTTCGACCACAGCGTTAGGCGGCGCGGCGGGGAGCAGGCGCGAGCTCAGTACGAAAACCGGTTTCGAACCATACGGCCATGTGCCGAAGCTCAACACCGTTTCGTACGTGTTCCTTCCCATGACGAGCGCATCGACTGTGGCGATAAACTCGTGGTAGCCGTGATCGTCGCTCCCCCCTGAGGCGTCCAGGAAGTCGAGCGCCCCGTCGGGCCGCGCAATGAAGCCGTCCACGCTTGTGCCGACAAAGACCGATACCCTCATCGTCTGCTCACCCATCGCTGCCTAACGGCGATGCTCCCTAACGCATGACGCGTGATCGACGAAGCATCCAGCTGTACAGCCACACGATCACCCCGATGAAACCGAAGAGGCCAAGCCATCGCGCCGGGGCAAACTCCGCCGGGACGAGTCCGAGCGGCGCGTCTCTATTGAGTGCAACGATCAATCCGGCATTGAGCACGCCCCACAAACTCTCGCCAACAATCAGCCCCGACGCCACCAGCGTCCCCAATCGTTCAGCACGCTCCGGATCGGGCATCGACCGCGCACGTTTGTCGTACCAGTGCGAGATCACGGCGCCCACAATCACCGCGAATGTAGCCGACATCGGCAGGTAAATACCGATTCCAACGGCGAGCGGCGGTATACGCAGCTTCTTCATCGCGCCTAACGTGGTATCCAGGAGGATGAGGCCCACTCCAACCAACGCGCCAATCCCGATCATCTTCCACTCGAGACTCCCGCCAATGACGCCCTGCGCCAGCGCAGAGATCAGCGTCGCCTGCGGCGCCGGCAACGGATTCGGCGCTACCACGCCCACGTTCGCGGCGCCCGCGAATCCATACGCTTTCGCCAGCAAGTTCAGAACAAATGGAATCACCGCCGCACCCGCGCCCACGCCGACGATCAAGGCGATCTGCTGCCGCATCGGCGAGGCACCAACGAGCTGTCCCGTCTTCAGGTCCTGCAAGTTGTCATTCGAGATCGTGGCGCACGCGAAGATGATCGCTACCACAAAAAGCGCGAACGCCACAAGCGCCTGACGAGTCCCCTCTGTCGGCTGCGCGGCAATCACGAGCACTGAGGCAAAAAGCACGATCGACAAAATGCCGACGCCTGAGATGGGACTGTTCGATGCACCGATCAACCCTGCCATGTAACCGCAGATCCCCGCGATTAGAAAACCAACGACCAGCACGAACGGCACCGAGATCAGCGTTAGGCTCACCGCGCTCCCGGCGAGCGGCGTCGTCAGCACGAACCGGTACGACAACCAGGCCGCGACCACAAGGCACGCGGCCGTTAGGCCCAGAATCCACTGCGGTGACATGTCGCGATCGCGGTCATCGCCGGTCGCCACCGCGCGCGACGCCGCGAGTGTGCTCACGAGCCCACCGACCACCGGCTTCGCGAGTCGAGCCAAGGTGTAGATCGCCGCGATACCGATAGCGCCGGCGCCGATGAATCGCACCTGCGTGCGCCAGATCGCCGACATGTGCGCCGCGGCCTCGACACCCTCCGGCGTCGGCTGCATTGACGTGAGGATCGGGACCGCGATCACCCACGAGATGATCTGACCCACCAGCATCGCCATACCAACCGACAATCCGACGAGGTGACCTGCGCCTAACAATGCGAGCGACCACGCGATGTTGTATCCGGTCGACGCCGACGCGCCCAGTCGAATGAATCCGCCGAAGTCAGCGGCGGCGATGCGCGTCGCGGTGAGGATCGCAAAACCGCCGGACGCAACCGAGCCGAGTATGACCGCTCGGAGTCCCTCCCGGGCCTGGCCGGTATCGTCCTTCGTTTCGCCGCGTGTTCCTGACCCGACCTTCAGCACTTCTGCCGCAGCGACGCCCTCCGGATACGGCAAGTCAGATGTAGTAACGAGCGCGCGACGCAGCGGTATCGTAAAGAGCACTCCCAACACGCCGCCGCTCACGCAGATCAGGAAAGACTCCCAAAACGGAAAGCCCGTCCACCACCCAACAATCACGAGTCCGGGCAGCACGAAGATGATCGCCGACAGAGTGCCCGCCGCCGATGCCACGGTCTGTACGATGTTGTTCTCGAGGATCGTCGAGTCCTTCACAGCGCTCAGAATCGCCATCGAAATGACCGCTGCCGGGATGGACGACGCGAACGTCAGCCCGACCTTCAGGCCGAGGTAGACGTTCGCCGCTGTGAAAACCGTCGTTAGGAGCGCGCCTAGTATCAGGCCGCGCGTCGTCAGTTCTTTGGGTTTCATGGAACCCTGATCCTACACGCGGCGACGCGCTCCGCGAGTAGGACCCAGCCCAATCCT
>JBFMFA010000019.1:0-14546 GCA_040753195.1 Gemmatimonadota bacterium
GAGCGCGTCCAGAAACGCGTCGCCGCGCGGGCGCTCCGGCTGAAATACGGGGATCGACTCCTCATCGGCGACGCGTTTTACGGGAGGGGCGACGAGAGTGCTGCGATGGCGCGCGTCGGGTGCGTCCGGCTGCGTGACCACACCGACGACGTCATGCCCTTCGCCTAACAATGCCCTGAGCGCTGGAGTCGCAAACTCCGGCGTACCCCAGAACAGGACCCGCACGCTACATCGCCTCGTCCGCCCGCGCTGCAGCTGGTGAGGGCTCGCTCGTATCCACTTCCAGCGCAGTGCGGCGCAGGAGACCCGGGTACTTGTCGCGCAGCGTCTCCCATTTCCCGATGGCCGCACGACGCTTCAGGAACGACAGATAGTCAATGAAAAGGCGGCCGTGCAGGTGATCGATTTCGTGCTGCAGGCAGCGCGCAAGAAGATCCGTCGCCTCCACTTCGTACGAGTTTCCGTCGAGGTCCGTGGCCCTAACGAGTACGCGCTGGGCTCGATCGACCTCACCGTAGATGTCAGGGATGGAGAGGCACCCTTCTTCAGCACGCTCGCTCCCCTCTTCCCAGACGATCTCCGGATTCACGAGCACAAAACGCTGGTCGTCGACATCCACGACCGCGATCCGCTCCGAACGCCCGACTTGCGGGGCAGCGAGCCCGATGCCCTTTGCCTTGTACATCGTCTCGAACATGTCGTTCGCGAGTTTGCGCAGATTGTCAGTGAACTCGCTAACCACCTTCGTCTCGGCTCTCAAAATCGGCGAGCCGAGTACCTGGATATCGAGGATGCTCACTTCTCGCTCTTCTCGCTCGCCGGGGCTGGTGTGGTTACGCGTGCGATGCGGCCGCGTTCAACGATGAATCGCGATTCGCCGCTTTTGATCGTGACGTGATCATCCATCGTCTTCTGTGGCTGCCCGTCCTTCAGCGTTTCCTTGATGTGCATCACTTCAGCCACAATGCCACCGGTCGTCACGACTTGATCACCGCGCTTCAACTCGCGTAGCCGCTGATCGTGCTGCTTGCGCTGTTTTTGCTGCGGCCGAATGAGCAGGAAATAGATGATCCCGAAGATGGCGATCATCTGGAAGAGAAAACCGTACATCGAGATTCCGCCGCCGCCTTGCGGGGCCTGGCCCTGTAGCAGCGAAAATACGAAGGCGTGCATCATTCGGTGGGGTGAGCGGAGTCGGACAAGGGGATGGACGTGTTGCGGGAGAGCCAATCGCGGCTCCACGCGTCGAATGCGCCGTCAAGAATGCTCTGCCGAGCCTGGCGCATTAACGTGACCAGGAAATGTACATTGTGCAACGAGAGGAGTCGTAACCCCAGCACTTCGTCGGCCACGAATAGATGACGCAGGTATGCGCGCGAGAAGCGTGCGCACGTGCTGCAGGAGCACTCGGGGTCGATCGGGTTTTCGTCGCGTCGCAGGTCGGCATTTCGGATGTTCACACGGCCGGCTGACGTAAAGGCGGTTCCATTGCGCCCCATCCGAGTCGGGGCAACGCAGTCGAAGAGATCGACGCCGCGGCGTACCGCGTGAATGAGATCCTCAGGGAACCCCACGCCCATCAGATAACGCGGTCGGCCTTGTGGCAGCGCGTGGCGCAAAACGTCGAGCATGGCGTACATGTCCGTTTTCGATTCGCCTACTGAGAGGCCGCCGATTCCAAAGCCGACCCAGTCAGCCATCGCGTCGATTTCGCGTGCCGCCGCTTCGCGCAGATGCGCGTAAATGCCTCCCTGCACGATGGGGAAGAGCGCCTGCGCGCCCGTCGCGTGAGCATCGAAGGCGGCGCGGCAGCGTTTCAGCCAGCGGATGCTCCTGTCGCTGGCGTCGCGAGCGCTCGCTTCGTCGGCCTGGCCGGGGATTACGTGATCGAACTGCATAACGACGTCGGCGCCGAGGTTGCGTTCGATGTGCATGACGCTCTCCGCCGTGAAGAAGCGTTTGGACCCGTCGATGTGTGATCGGAACTCGACGCCGTCCTCGGTGACGGTGCGCAAGGTCTCGAGCGAGAAGACTTGAAATCCTCCCGAGTCGGTGAGGATGGGGCCGTCCCACGCCATGAAGCGATGGAGGCCACCTAACGCGGCGATGATGTCGTCGCCGGGACGCAGGTGCAGGTGGTACGCGTTCGCGAGCAGCATCTGCGCCCCGCTGCGACGCAGATCCTCGGGATCCAGTGCCTTCACGGTGGCCTGCGTGCCCACAGGCATGAAGCAGGGCGTCTCCACGTCCCCGTGCGGCGTTGCGAAGACACCGGCTCGGGCAGGGCCCGAAGTCGCGGCAAGCTGAAAAGCGAAGCCGGTTCGTGCCGACAGCGTCACGGCGAGACTTCTATGCGCGCGGCGACGGAATCGCGGCATGCGTATGACACGCGCGCCTGGTAGTCAGTCCGACGTGGCTGAGTCGCGGAGAGGTCGAGTTGCGCGAATACGGTCCCGATGACGCCGTCCATCACTTGATCGCCGCTCGAGTCATTCAACTCGGCGCTCGTGGCGAGTCCCGCGCTGTCGACCCTCACGCGTGCGCGCAGCGTCGCCGAATCGCGCGCCGGCGGTTTAGCCAGGTCGGGACAGCGGATGCGCAGATATTCGCGCACTGCGGCACTGCCGCGCTCGGGCGTGTAGCGCGGATTCTCGGGTGACGGGAAGAACTCACGCACGCTGCTTTTTACGCACGCGGCGACGAGAACGCCCGTTAGGCATGTCCTACAGAATGACCATCGCATCGCCGTAGGAATAGAATCGATAGCCGTGTTCGATCGCCACGTGGTAGGCTTGCATCGTCAATTCGTAACCAGCGAAGGCCGCCACCAGCATGAGCAATGTGGAGCGGGGAAGATGGAAGTTGGTGATGAGCCGATCCACGGCGCGAAAGGTAAATGGCGGCCGGATGAAGAGGCGTGTTTCGCCGGTTTTCGCTTCGATCCGCCCATCCGGGCCGACTGCACTTTCGAGGGTGCGCACGGTCGTAGTGCCAACCGCCCATATCTTGCTGCCGGCCTCGCGTGCGGCGTTGATCCGGTTCGCCGCGGACTCGCCGATTGAATACCACTCCTCATGCATCAGATGCTCGGCGGGGTCATCCCGCTCAACGGGTTTGAACGTGCCTGCGCCGACGTGCAGCAGCACATCGGCGCGCTGCACGCCCCGCGACGTCAGGCGACCGAGCAACTCCTGGGTGAAGTGCAGGCCCGCGGTTGGCGCCGCGACCGAACCGGCCTCACTCGCGTAGACGGTTTGATAGCGCTCGGAATCCACCGGCGTGTCAACGCGCTCGATGTAGGGTGGAAGTGGCACGTGGCCGTATTTCGCCAGCGCCGCGTCGACGCTCAGCGGCGTGTGAAGCCTAACGATCCTCGTGCGGCGGTCGGTGATCGCGACGATTTCCACGCTCAGGTCATCGGCAACGTGTACGCGGCGGGGCGGGTGCAGCTTCCCACCCGGGTGAACCAGCGCCTCGAAGGTGCGCTCATCGTCGCCCGGAACCGCCTTGAGGAGCAATACTTCGGCGCCGGCGCCAGCCGCCGAATCGCGTGTGCCTAACAAGCGCGCTCGGATCACCCGCGTCGTATTGAGCGTCAGCACGTCGCCCGCGGGGATCATGTCTACCAGATCAGCGAAATGCGCGTGACGCAACTCGCCGCTGTGCCGCTCCACGATCAAGAGCTTACTGCGGTCGCGCCGTTCGCTCGGATGCTGCGCGATTTGCGCCGGATCGAGTGTATAGTCGAAATCGGCGGTACGGCTTCCGGGGATGCGTTGACCGTGCGTCAGTTCCACGGCACTCGCCGCTCCCGCGTCACGGCGGGGCCGGCCGGGATGGAACGTGTGAGCGTTACGACGAAGTTTCCGCGCTTGACCGCGCGCAACGACAGCTCGACCCAGCGGAGCCGGGCGGGTCCGGGGACCGCGTTCACGGGGAGAGTGATCGACACTTCGCGGTTGCCGCGCTGCGCCACTCCGTGGACCCGCGCATTCGGGTCGCTCGTGCCTAACGCGCGCACTTCAATGGTTGGGGCGCGCGGATCGGCGGCGTTGCGCAGGAGGGATTCGACGTCGTCATAGAAGCCGGATGTGATTGTGATCCTGACGTTGCCCGCATCGATCCCGCTGTCCGTCGTCCCCTCCTCCCAGAAGAGCAGGAGTCTATCGGTGGGGCAGTCGGTCCCTGGAGTGAATGAGATCCGCGCCTCGAACCAGCGACTGGGCCGCTGCGCGCGATTGGTCAGGCAGCGCGCGATCATGATGTCGGAGACGTGCGGCAACGTCTCGGCGATCGGGGCCAACTCGACCGCGGCGCGGGATGCCTGCCTGGCGGTGCTGTCGCGCGTTTCGAAGCGCAGGTATGCACTGACGCCCGGTGCGCGCGCCTCGAACGCGGTCCACGTTGTATCGCCGAGCAGGGCGGGCGCCCTTATCGTAGGCATGCGTTCGGCGCGGCCGGCACGGTCGGCCAGATAGATCGCGGACTCCACGTTAGGCCACGCGCCGCCGCCGGTCGCCACGAGCACCGCCACTGAAAGCGAATCAGTTCCTGCGTCTCCAGTTGAGCGCGGGAAGAAGACCGCGCTCTGAACGGCAACGTCGCGCACGGTGTAGCCGTCATCGACAGCCGCGGGCCAGGCGACGGGGGTCGCAGCGGCGATCTCGCCCAACTTCTGTTCCGACTCCGGGTCCAGCTGCGCCGCGCCGAGTAACGGCTGGGTGACAAAGCGAAAGCGAACGCCCGCGTTGAACGACCACGTGACGTGTGGAACGCCTACGCGGTTGGTGTCTGCGCCCGTTATGCGGCTGGGAGAGCCAAACCGCATGTACACCTTGCCGAAGTCCGTGTCCAACCCGCGCACACCCAGCTCGGGAACGCCCCAGCGAAGCTCGACAAACGTTAGGCGACTCAGGAACTCGAGCCATCGCTGATTCCCCGGCTCCAGCCAGAGCGGATCGCTGTGCAGCCAATAAAACCGGTTCACGGATTCCCGGATCGCAGGGAGGTGCTGACGGTAGGCGGCGATCGCGGATGGTTCGAGAATGCGGCTGATGTCCAGCAAATAGTCGCGTTCTCGCGCCGTGAGATGTGTCAGCGCGCTGTCGAATGCTGCCGCCGCGGCGCCCCGTTCGCCCAACCGTTGCCGCGCCAGGCCTAACGCGAGCCACGACCAGGCGTCCCAGCTGACATCGCGTACCTGCTGTTTGGCGACTTCGAGCAGCTCATCCCAGCGCTCGAACGTGACGAGGGCGCGGAGGACGTCATAGCGCGCACGAGCGTTGGCGGAATCGGCAAAGACGGCGCGCTCGAAGTGTTCGGTCGCGTCGAGGTAGTCGCTCTGCCAGCCGTGACCCCACTCCAGAAAGTTGTTGAGTGAATCGCGACGGGCAGAGTCGCCGAGTGTGGCGCTGCGCAGCTCGTTATGCGCTTCAGGAGACGACGGTAACATGGCGATCTGTCGCTCGAATTGCCGCCAATGCCACCAGCCGATCGCTTCGTTCGCGCGCGACCCAATTGTCCCTTCGCTCGCTGTCACCGCGAGGTCGCGCGCCTTGTGTAGAGCGGTCAGCGCCGCCTGACGCCCGGCCGCATCGGTCGAGAGCGTCTGCACGGTGCCTAACTCGAGCCAGAAGCGAGCGGTATCCGGCGCGATCCGGGTCGCTCGCGTAAGGGACGCAATGGCTTCGCGCTGCCACTCGTTGAATGCACCGGAAGGGAGTCCGAAGCGCGCGAGCGGAAACGGGCGTTGCGCGGCTGCCGTCAGTCCGCGCGCGAGCCACGCGCGCGCATTGCGGTCGTCCTGGCTGGTCGCCTGCGAGGCAACAGCGAAGGCGCGTGTTGTTTCGCCAAGCGCCGCGAGCGATTCGGCTTGCGCGACGAGTCTGGCTCCGTCCTGCGCCGACGCCTGCCTAACGAGCAGAAGCAAATACGCCGCCACGAGAAGACGCACTCGGACTCTCCTCTCTGCTGACCCCTAACCCCTAACCCCTATCCAGTTCCGACGCATCGAAAAGATCCGGTATGCGGGGCGGCTCGTACCCGATGTGCCGGTACGCCGTGGCCGTCGCGACGCGACCTCGCGGTGTGCGCTGCAAGAACCCGTTCTGCACGAGGAACGGCTCATACACTTCTTCGATCGTGCCCGGCTCCTCGGCAACGGCTGCGGCGATCGCGTTGATCCCCACCGGGCCTCCATCGAAGCGCTCGATGATGGCCTTGAGGATATGGATGTCCATGTCGTCGAGCCCAAACTCGTCGACGTCGAGCAACGCAAGGGCCTGGCGCGCTACGTCCAGATTCACGTGTCCGGCCGCGCGGACCTGTGCGTAATCGCGGATGCGTCTCAGCAATCGGTTGGCGATACGCGGGGTTCCGCGTGAGCGCTTGGCGATTTCCATGGCGCCGGGTCCGTCCACGTTGAGCTTCAACACGTCGGCCGTGCGCCTAACGATCAGCTCGAGATCTTCGATGGGGTAATAGCCGAGCCGCTGCACGATGCCGAAGCGCGCGCGCATCGGCGCGGTGAGCAGGCCCAGGCGCGTGGTGGCACCGATGAGCGTGAATTTCTGGATCGGCATTGTGACCGTCTGCGCCTTAGGCCCATCCGATAGCCGGATGTCGATGCGGAAATCCTCCATGGCAGGGTAGAGGTACTCTTCGATAATAGGCCGCAGGCGGTGGATTTCATCGATGAAGAGCACGTCGCTCGTCCGCAGATTCGTCAATGGCGCAACGAGGTCCCCCGGTTTTTCCAGCGCCGGCCCGGACATGCCGTGGATGTTCACGCCCATCTCGCGCGCAATCAGCTCGGCGAGGGTGGTTTTGCCGAGTCCAGGTGGACCAAAAAAGAGCGTATGGTCCAGCGGCTCGCGACGCGAGATCGCCGCGTCGATATAGATGCGCAGACTCTCCTTGACCTTCTGCTGTCCAATGAACTCACTGAGGCGTTGCGGTCTGAGCGAGAGCTCGACCGGTCCCTCTTCGGGCAACTCGTCAGGCGTGGTGACATGTCTGGACACAGCAGGCCGGGGTCGAAGGTCTAAGGTCTTAGGTCTAAGCGATCCTAGAAATTATGGGACCAACGCTCGAAACGCGCTCCCAAATCTGCGGGCCGCCTGACTCTCCGGGTAAGGGTCGCGCGTGGCCCGGCGGCGGATTTGATCCTAACGCGAGCGCGAGCGCGATCTGGCGATGACGTATCCGGCGTACGTGAAGCGCTGACCGCGAGCGTCGACGCCATACTCCGGTGTGTACGCCTCGCGTACTTCATGGAGGGGTCGAATTGCGTGGGTCAGACTGCGCTGACATGGCTCCAGCACATAGTCCATCTCATTCCGGCGAAAGACGACCCACGCGTGCCGGCGACTGGTATCGGGTTCACTCACGGCGTACCCCACGACGAAATGCGCGTCGTAGCCGAGTTCAACGAGCTTGCGCCAGGCCCACAGGGCGAAATCCTCGCAATCGCCACGCCGCATCAGTTCGAACGTCCGGGGATGCTGCCAGAAATCGCTGACCTGATACGCTTCGTGATCGGTGGTGTATTCACAGGTGCCTAACCAGGCAAGCATCTCCTCGAGCTCATTGACGGCGACGCCGCTTTCACCCTGGAAGTACCAGGCGAAGTCCTGCCGGGCACCGGGGCCGAAGGCGTGCACCGGCGGTCGCACCTCGAGGCGCGCCCACGGATCGCGCGGCGGGAAGAGGGCGACGCGGACCCGATCGCGCGCGCGACGCACAAACGCCGAGACGCGCCGCATCATAGCCTAACGAGAAAGGCGGCCCAGCCGCTCGACTGCCTGTTCCAGGGTTGCGAGCTTCTTGCAAAAGGCGAAGCGGGTCATGCGCTTGCCTCCCCCCGACGAATAGAACGAGCTTCCCGGCACCGTCGCGATGCCGATGTCGCGCGTCAGCCAGAGCGCGAACTCGCGATCGTCCTGGTCGCGGATCTGCGAAAAATCCGTCAGGACGTAGTACGCGCCTTCCGGCGTGCTGAATTGGAAGCCAGCCTCGCGCAAGGCGGGGCACAGCAGCTCGCGCCGCTCGCAGTATTCCTGCGACAGCGAGTCGTAGTATGCGGCCGGGAAGTTCAGCCCCACGGCGCCCGCCGACTGCAGCGGCGCGGGCGCACCCACCGTGAGAAAGTCGTGCACTTTGCGGATGGCTCCCGTCTCGTTAGGTGGCGCGATGGCGTAGCCAAGACGCCAGCCGGTGCAGCTGAACGTTTTGGAGAGGCCGGAGATCGTGACCGTGCGCTCGCGCATGCCGGGAAACTGCGCCAGAAGCAAGTGCTCGCCGGCGTAGCGGATATGTTCGTAAATCTCGTCCGTGAACGCCCACACGTTATGCTGAATGCAGAGGTCCGCGATGAGCTGCAGCTCTTCGCGAGTAAAGACGTGTCCCGTGGGGTTGTGCGGCGTGTTGACGATGATGGCCTTCGTGCGTGAGTTGAACGCCTTGCGCAAGCGATCCGCGTCGAACTTCCAGTCCGGCGATTCGAGCGGTATAAAAACAGGCTTCGCACCCGCGAGAATGGCGTCCGGACCATAGTTCTCGTACCACGGCTCGAAGACGATCACCTCATCGTTAGGGTCGATCAGCGCCATGAACACCGCGGCCATCGCTTCGGTCGCGCCGCACGTAACCGTCAGCTCGCGATCGTGCTCGAACTCGAAGCCATACGTGGCGGCGTATTTGGCGGCGATTGCCTTGCGCAGCACCGGCGCCCCCCACGTCACGGCGTACTGGTTGATGTCTTTGTTGATGGCCGTGCATGCCGCGTCTTTCATCTCTTGCGGCATCGGGAAATCGGGAAATCCCTGCGCCAGGTTGATCGCGCCGGCTTCCATTGCCACGCGCGTCATTTCGCGGATGACGGATTCGGTGAACGTCGCTGTGCGAACAGCGGGCATTGTTAGGTCTGAGGTCTGAGGTCGAGGTCTGAGGCAGAAGGTTGCCGGTGGCAGACCCTCAGCACAGTATAGTCCGCCGACGCGCAGCGCGCTGCGTGTTGTGACACTCCAACCACGCGCTGCAATGGTTGCCCGGCGTCCCGGCGCTCACGCGCTCACGTTCATCTTCATTACCGTCCTGATCGACACGATCGGCTTCGGGATCATTCTTCCCGTCACGCCGGAACTGATCATGGAGCTTACGGGTGAAGGACTGAGCCGCGCATCAGTCTACGGCGGGTGGCTCCTCTTCGCGTTCGCAGTCATGCAGTTCTTCTGCGGGCCGATCATGGGGAATTTGAGCGATCGTTTCGGTCGCCGTCCCGTGCTGTTGCTCTCGCTGACGGCATTCGGATTGGACTACCTGCTCATGGGGCTGTCCCGCACGATCGTCTGGCTTTTCGTCGGGCGCGCGATCGCTGGCGTCACGGGCGCGGCGTACACCACGGCGTACGCCTACATCGCCGACGTGACACCGCCGGAAAGGCGTGTGCAGAGTTTCGGGCTCATGGGTGCGGCCTTTGGGATTGGCTTCATTCTAGGCCCCGCCATTGGCGGCTTGTTAGGCGAGCTCGGGCCGCGCGCACCGTTTTTTGTCGCGGCGGGGCTCGCGCTGCTGAACGTTCTCTACGGCTATTTCGTGGTCCCCGAGTCGCTCCCGAGCGAGAAGCGGCGGCCATTCCATTGGACCCGCGCACACCCCCTCGGCACGCTGCAGCACCTCCGGCCTTATCGCGGCGTCGTGGCGATGATCGGCGCTCTGTTCGTATGGCAGCTTGCGCACCAGGCACTACCCAGCGCATGGGCATTTTACACGATGTTCAAGTTCAGCTGGTCGGAGGCGATGGTGGGGGCGTCGCTCGCGGCGGCGGGCCTAACGATTGCGATTGTGCAAGGCGGTCTGACGCGGGCGATCATTCCAACGCTCGGTGAGCGTCGTGCCGCGCTGGTGGGCCTGATGTGTGGCTCGTTAGGCTTCCTGGGGTATGCGCTCGCACCCTACGGCTGGGTGATATTCGCCTTTATGCCGATCTTCGCGATATCCGGGCTCGTCAACCCGTCGGTCAATGGACTCATGTCGCGGCAAGTACCGGAGAACGCGCAAGGCGAATTGCAGGGAGGCGTGGCCAGTACCTATAGCTTGTCCACAATCATCGGCCCACCGTTCATGACGCAGATCTTTCGCGCGTTCACGCGCGAAGAAGCGACAGTGACGGCTGCTGGCGCGCCGTTCTTCGCGGCCGCTGTTTTGGGTGTCATCGCGCTCTGGCTGTTTGCGCGTGCATCGAGATCATCCAAAGCGGCGGACTCGAAACGCCGTCCGACTGAACACTAAACGCCTTGCGAATGAACGCGGTGAACTACGTTAAACGTTCAGCGTTTAGCGAACCGCTAGTAAATGTAGACCGCCGTCCCCTTCGGGACGTTGTGATACAACCACTCCAGATCGCCATCGCCTAACCGGATGCAGCCGTGCGTGGGCGGGAGTGCGCCATTGTCGCTCGGTGGTCCGCCATGGAGCAGATAGCCATTCCCCATATCCAGCGTGTACGGGCCGAGTTGCCCACCGATCTGCCGGTTCACGGTACCGAACGGTGGGACATACAGCGTCGACTGGAAGACGATGTGTTCGTCTTTGGGGAGCGCTCTGAACACCCCCGCACTATCCAACAAGCCGACCGCGCCCTGTTGCACCGTTAGGCGACGGCCGTCACGGAGCGCCACGGGCTTGTCGTGCGTCAGCCACTCGAGGCGCAGCTTGTATTGGCTGGCGATCTCCGCGTAGGCCCAATCGGGCGGAGTCCAATGCGGCGCGACTTTGCTGCCGACGACAGTGCGCTTCCCGCGCGGCGTCCGGAACGTCCATGTACGTCCCGCGTATTTCAGCGTCTCGCCGGACGCGATGCCGATGCGCGCAGTACGAATGGTATCTGCGTCACGCACGACCCACAGTACGCGATCGTCCAACGAAATCACCACTCGAAAGCCGCGCGCATTCGCGGCGAGCCGACGCGCCTGTTCGTAATTGCGCGAGTCCGATGGCGAACGCACGCGATCAGGTGCACCACCGTCGCGCGCCAGGTCCGCGGAGAGGTTCGCCGCCTCCTCGACCCGCATGCGCTGCGTTGCCGTTTGCGCGGTGGCTGTACTCTCGACAGCGGCACCGCATAGCACAACGCACAACGCTAGTCGCATAATGCGAACATAAGCGTTCCAGGACGAAGCTGCCAGAAAAACGCCTAACAGTTCACTTCGCCACACGGGATCAGCGCTTTGCCAGCTCGGCGAGTGCGGCGCGAATGAGATCGGGCGCGCGCTGCTGGGCGGCCGGCTGTTTGTCGATGGCGGAGCGCACGGCGCGTTCGGCGTCTCCCTGCGCATAGCCTAACGCCGCGAGCGCGCGGATCGCATCCTGGCTTACTCCGTCGCGTCCCACACCGGTGGGCGCCTCACCCGCTTCATAGACGTCACCCAGTTTCTCGGCGAGGTCGAGAATGAGCTGCTGCGCCTTCTTTTTCCCCACGCGTGGGACGGACTGGAGCGTGACGACGTCGCGCGACTGGATGGCTTCCAGCACGCGCTCCGCGCTGAGCGTGGAGAGCATGCCTAACGCAAGCGCCGGTCCGACCCCCGTGGCGCCGAGCAGGCGCCGGAAGAGGCGTCGCTCGAGCGCCGTCGGAAAGCCGAAGAGCTGCCAGTCGTCGTCGCGAATGACCGCGTGCGCGTGCAGGGTAACGGGCGCGCCCACGTTAGGCAGCGCTTCGTAGGCGGAGAGTGGCACCGCCAATTCGTAGGTAACGCCCCCCGGCGTCGCGATCTCCACGCGATCCAGACCTTTGCTGACGAGCTTCCCCGTGACCTGCGAGATCACGCGGGCGGCACCGCGATTGGCCGTCGCCGCGTCCCCATCTCGTCCAGCAGTCGCGATTGCAGATGCGCGCGCATGAGACATGTGACCGCCGCCGCGACCCCATCCGCGGCGTCCGACGGTTCGGGCGCGCTGCGCAGATGCAGCAACTGGGCGAGCATGAATTGCACCTGCTCCTTTGTCGCGACGCCGGTTCCAACGACCGCCTTCTTGATGTCGGCGGGCGCAAACTCATGGATGGGAAGCGACGCCTGTTGCGCCGCCAGCAGGATCACGCCGCGCGCGTGGCCCAGGGTCAACGTCGTGCGCACGTTGCGCTGATAAAACACGTCTTCGACGGCCACCAGCGTTGGCGCATGTCGCGCGATCAGCTCGCGCACACCGTCGAAGATCTCGGTGAGCCGCGCGGGCAGGTCGTCACGCGGCCGCGTGCGGATCACGCCGCATTCGACGAGGGACAACGCCCCGGGCGCCGCGCTGCGCACGACGCCATAGCCGGTAACGGCCGTTCCGGGATCGATCCCGAGACAGAGCACGATGAACGTTAGGCGGTCATCGCGGAAACGTCCATATCGAAGTTGCCGTCCACTTTCTGCACATCATCGAGGTCTTCCAGCGCCTCGATCAACCTGATCACGCCTTCGGCGTCCTTTCCTTCCACACGCACGGTCTGTTTGGGGATCCACGCGATTTCGGCATCGGTCGGCGCGATGCCTTTGGCCGTGAGCGCGCTGCGGACGTTATGGAAGTCCGCCGCTTCCGTCGAAATCACGTACTGGTCGTCTTCTCGCTGAAAGTCCGTCGCCCCCAGGTCGAGGGCCGCTTCCATCGCCGCGTCCTCGTTAGGGTAGGCGCTGGCGCTCACGTAGATCTGTCCTTTGCGTTCGAACATCCATGCGACCGAATTGGTGGCGCCGAGGTTGCCGCCGTTGCGCGAGAGGCGATGGCGGACTTCGGCGACGGTGCGATTGGCGTTGTCCGTGAGCGCCTGGATCATCAGGGCTACACCGCCCGGGGCGAAGGCCTCGTACAGCACTTCCTGATACTCGACGCCTTCCAGTTCGCCGGTGCCTTTTTTGATGGCGCGATCGATGTTGTCCTTGGGCATCGAGGCGTTTTTGGCGGTGTCGATCGCCGTACGCAGCCGCGGGTTGCCGTTAGGATCGCCGCCGCCCTGCTTGGCGGCCACCGTGATTTCGCGAATGAGCTTTGTGAACAGCGCGCCGCGCTTGGCGTCCGCCGCGGCTTTGTAGTGCTTGATCTGCTTCCATTTACTATGGCCGGCCATCGTGGGACGTGAGCTAGGGTTGAGGCTAGACCCGAGAATATAGAACGCAACCGCCAAAGCGGCTCGTGGGGGGGTGGGAGGTATCGTGCCGGCGAGTATCTTAGGCGCCCTATGCTGCGCCACACGCCTTTCCACGCTCGCACCGCCGCGCTTATGGAAGCGCAACAGTGGCGCCGCTGGGCAGGATTTCTCGTCGCCAGCGCGTATGAGATGTCCCATGAGCGCGAGTACCACGCGATTCGCAGCTCGGCGGCACTGTTCGACGTGTCGCCGCTCAAGAAATACAACATCAGTGGCCGCGACGCGACGCGCCTGCTCGACCGAGTGGTCACGCGCAACGTTGCCGCCTGTCAGCCGTGCCAGGTCCTCTACACACCCTGGTGCGACTCGCGTGGCAAGGTCGTCGACGACGGGACCCTGCACCGGCTTGGCGACAACCAGTTTCGCCTAACGAGCGCGGAGCCGAATTTCGCCTGGTTGCACGACAACGCACGCGGGATGCAGGTCGAGCTGGAAGACACCAGCGATCGCGTCGCCGCGCTCTCCCTGCAGGGTCCGTTGTCGCGCACGATCCTGGAGCAGGCCGCACAACGCGACCTCAAAGGCCTCAAGTACTTTCGTCTGACGAACGCGACGATTGCCGGAGCGTCGGTGGCCATCTCGCGCACTGGTTACACGGGCGATCTCGGCTACGAAGTCTGGCTCGACGCCGGGGATGCGCTCGCCGTGTGGGACGCGCTTGTGACAGTCGGCGAGCCGTACGGCATCACGCCCGCGGGAATGTTGGCGCTCGACATCGCGCGCATCGAAGCGGGGCTCATCCTCCTCGACGTCGACTATATCTCGGCGCGGCGCGCGCTCATTCCCGGCCAGCTGTCGTCGCCGTATGAACTCTCGTTAGGGTGGACCGTAAAATTGGACAAGGGGCCATTCAACGGAGCACCGGCGCTGCGTCGCGAGCAAACGCACGGCGCGGAATGGCAGCTCGTGGGCCTCGAGATCGACTGGCTCTCACTGGAATCGCTCTTCGAGTCGATGGGACTCGCGCCGCGCCTTTCGGCGACTGCCTCACGCGTGAGTGTGCCGGTCTACTCTGACGGAAAGCAGATTGGTTATGCGACGTCGAGCACGTGGTCGCCGCTGCTTAAACGGTTCATCGCGCTGGCGCACCTCGAAGCGCCGATGGCCACGCCGGGGCGCAGCGTCGAGTTCGAGATCACGGTGGAACATCGCCGTCTTCGAGCGACGGCGCGCGTGCGCAAGCTGCCGTTCTTCGACCCCGAGCGAAAACGCGCATGAGCGGCAACGGCGGCAAGGCGCGCTACGACGCGATCGTCATCGGCGGTGGTCATAATGGACTTGTCTGTGCCGCGTATCTCGCGCGTGCGGGGAAAAGGGTGCTCGTCTGCGAGAAGCGGCATCTCGTGGGTGGCGC
>JBFMFA010000020.1:0-14540 GCA_040753195.1 Gemmatimonadota bacterium
ATACTGCGACATGTTCGCACCGATCGTCTTCCACATCGCGTTGAAGACACCAGTGCTGCCCGTGAAGTGAACGCCCGCGAGGTCGCGATGCGCGAGCAGACGATCGCTGATGGGCCCCGCGTCGCCCGGGACGAAGTTGATCACGCCCGGCGGCAATCCAGCCGCCTCGAGCAACTTCATCACGTAATACGCAGACAGCATTGCGCTCGAGGCAGGCTTCCAGATCACGGTGTTCCCCATCATCGCAGGAGAACCCGGCAGGTTGCCGCCGATTGCCGTGAAGTTGAACGGCGAGACTGCGTAGATGAATCCTTCGAGCGCGCGGTAGTCGAGCATGTTCCACACGCCCGCGCTCGCTAGCGGCTGCTCCTGATACAGATCCTGCGCGTACTCCGCGTTGAAGCGCCAGAAGTCGATCAGCTCACACGCGGAATCGATTTCTGCTTGGAAGACTGTCTTCGATTGGCCGAGCATCGTTGCAGCGTTGAGCGTGGCGCGCCATGTCGTGGCGAGTAGCTCCGCAGCTTTGAGAAACACGGCGACGCGATCTTCCCAGGGCCAATTGGCCCACTCAACCTGCGCTTTGCGCGCCGCCTCGATCGCCATGTCGACGTGCTTCGGCGATGCTTTGTGCCAATCGGCAAGCACGTGCTGGTGATCGTGGGGCATCACAGAGCGTGCGAGCTCGCCGGAGCGGTACTCTTGCCCGCCGATGATGACAGGTATCTCGATGCGCTCGGCCGCCATACTCGTGAGGCGCGCTTTGAGTGCGTCGCGTTCGGGCGAATCTGGTGCGTATGAGCGGATTGGTTCGTTGACCGCCTTTGGAACGCGGCGGATAGCGGTGATGCCACTGAGACCCGCGAAGGCAGTAGCGGGGGCGGCGGCGTCGGACTTTCGCGACGGGGAGGTTGGTGTCGCCGAGCGATCAGCGAGGGTTGCTGACATTGATGATGTCTCCGTGAAGGGCTGCGACGACGTGACGCGGTGACCGCGCGAGTCGTGAGCGAGTTGGCTATGCGGGAACCAGTCTCAGCGCGTGTTGTTCTAGTATGGCGCCGAAAGTCGCGTGCGACGTCCGCGCGCCCTTGCGTCGTACCAGCGAGGGCAAGATACCCCGCCGCATGACAGCGCGCCAAGCAGTGAATCGTGATGCATAGCTCCCACCACGGGAGAGAAGTACTTTGACCGAAGTCTTGTGTGCGGAGGAATCATGCGGCTGCGTCGTTCAAGTTTCTGCTGGGCAGCTTTAGGCCTGATGACGCTCGCATGCGGCGGAGGCGGCGACGGCGGCGGGCCTTCGGGGCCAGCCCCGGTAGCAAGCGTCCAACTCACCGCGATCGCCACCACACTCGAGGTGGGAACGTCGCTCGGAACGACGGTGAGGCTCGCGGACGCCCAGGGCCGCGTGCTCACCGGCCGCACCGTGACGTATCAATCGAGCTCTGTGGCAATTGCCACCGTGGACAACGTCGGAACGGTGACGGGCGTGAGCGCCGGCACGGTGACGATCACGGCGACGTCCGAAGGGAGATCGGGGACGTTGGCGCTCACTGTGACGACGCCGGCGATCGGATTCGTCGCGATCGCTCAACGAACGCCGAGCGTGTCAGTCGGTCAGACGGCCGCACTGACGGCAAAAGCGTTCGACAACGCGGGACGTGAGCTGACCGGGCGCACGATCACGTGGTCCAGCGCCAACTCTGCTATTGCGACGGTCGACGGCACGGGTTTGGTCACCGGCATCGCATCCGGCAGCGTATTCATCCGGGTGGAAGCGGAAGGGAAGCGCGACAGCGTGTCACTGCGCGTGCGAAGCCTAACGCCGCCTTCGATCGCGTCCACGGCTCCGCAGACGTGGGTGCCGGGAGCGACGGCGACGATCGACGGGACCAATTTTTCGACGGACGGCGCAGCGAACGAGGTCTACGTAGCCAACGCGCGAGCCAACGTCATGGCCGCAACCGCAACGCGCCTAACGATCACCGTGCCGGGTGTGACGGCGCTTCCCTGCGTGGCCACCGGTCCCATTCGCGTGACCGTGGTAGTGAATGGCGACAGCGCGACGGGAAATGCGGGCATCAGTCTGGCGACGCCACGCACGCTCGCGCTTGGCGAATCGCTGCTGCTCACCAATCAGAGCGATTTGTTGTGCAACGAGTTTGCGGTGACTGGCGGGACGTATCTGATCACCGCGTTCAACTACGGGTCATCACCCAACATTCTCAGCAACTTCTCACTGGTTGGTGCAGCAGCGAGTGGAGCGGTGGCCCAGGTGGTCGCGGCTCGTGCAGCGTGGCCACCGGCCGCGCAGAGCGGTCCGTTGCGCATGCCCCCCGACGTCGAGAGACGTCTGCGACAGCAAGAGACGCATCTCAAGATCCTCGAGGCGGAACGCAACTTCATGGCGACGCGGCGCAATCCTGTGCACATGCGCCGTCAGCGATCCCAGGCCGGCGCGGCGAGTGCGCGCCTCTCGGTGGCTCGCGCGCCGGTGCCTAACGTGGGCGACATGCTCAATTTGCGCATGCGCGTGAATTTCAGCGACTTCCGCACGTACGAAACGGTGCGCGGACGCGTGGTCTATGTGGGTCCCAAGATGATCATCGTGGAGGACTCGCTGGCTCCGCTCGCTCGCACGATGGATACGGAGTATCAGCGCATTGGCCAGGAGTTCGACAGTCAGATGTACAACTTCCTGAGCTCCTTCGGCGATCCGCTCGCCGTCGACGCCGACACGGATGCGAACGACAGACTCTTTGCCGTCTTCTCCAAGCGTGTGAATGGCTATCTCAACGGGCAGATTCTCGGATTTGTCACTATTTGCGACTTTTTCGACAACACCGGCGATCCGAACGAGATCTGTCCTTCGTCCAACATCGGCGAGTACTTCTACGCCATCGTGCCGGATCCCAACGCGACCAATGGACTCTCGGTAGATGCGTGGCGCCGATTCATACGCGGCACGTTGATTCACGAAGCAAAACACATCGCGGCCTACGCTGAGCGTTTGAAACGCGCCACGGATGTGCTCGAGCTAGAAGAGAGCTGGCTCGAGGAGGCTACGGCGCAACAGGCGAGCGAGTTATGGGCGCGCTCGATCTATCGCGTGGTATGGAAAGATGACTCGGGTTGGGGCGCCGGTCCGCGTTGCGACTACGCACAGACGAGCGCGACGTGCAGCGACCCTGTGGAAGGGATTCTTGGCCACTTCGTTTGGCTGTACCAGTTCTACGATCAGATCGAGCGCAAGTCGATACTCTCGACGGCGAGCACCGACGGCACCATCTATGGCAGCGCGTGGTCCTTTGCGCGCTGGGTCACGGATGCTGTTGCAACCGACGAAGCGGTCTTCCTGCGATCGCTCGTGCAGGTCAAGAATGATCGCGGCGTCGCCAACATCGTCGGAAAAGCGGGGCGGCCGTTCTCCGAGTTGTTAGGCTTGTGGTCGATCTCGTCGCTGGCGGACAATTATCCGGGCGCGACGATCAACGATCATCGTCTGCAGCTCGAGAGCTGGAATTCACGCGATCTGTTCCAGAGCATGAGTCAGTTTCTGCGCTTCAGCGACGGTTCGGTTCCGTTTCCGAAAGCTTTCCCCCTAACGATTCGCTCGGTGCAGTTCGGCAATTGGCCGGCGGCGCTGCAGAACGTGAATGGACTCTCCGGCGGCAGCTTTGCGTCGTGGGAACTGAGTGGGACTCAGCAGCAGCCTCAGGCGATTGGACTGCGCGGGATCGGCGGTGGCATACCCCCCGCAAACATCGGCCTCGCGATACTGCGCGTCAGATAAAGTTGATAGTTGATTGTTGATAGTCTGATAGAAAGGAGAGACTGCCGATCAACTATCAACTATCAACTATCAACTATTGTTTCGATGCACTACTTCGGCGCGCACACAATCGACACCGGCGGGATGCACATGGCGATCAGACGCGCGGCGCGCGCGAACATGCGTGCGCTGCAAATCTTCACCATGAAGCCGCAGTTTTATAACGAGAAAAACACGATGAAGCCGGAGCGCATCGAGCGCTTCAAGGCGACAATAGCGGAGACGAAGATGGATCCGCGTTTCATCATCGTGCACTCGCCGTACGTGCTCAACACCGCATCGCCAGACGAAGAAGTATCTCGGCGCGCGGCCCTCGGCCTCGCCAAAGAGTTTGAACGATCAACCGCTCTCGGCGTGCGCGGCGCGTGTTTTCATCCAGGCTCCGCGCTCGGCAGCGACATCGAAAGCGCCGTAGCGCGCGTGGCCGCGGCGATGACAAAAGCCCTGGAAAGCGTGAGTGGCGACACGTGTCTGTATATCGAAAACACCGCGGGTGCCGGTCGCACCGTCGGAAAAACAGCGAGTGAAATAGCTGGAATTCTCTCTCGTATTCCCGCGGCGCTCCGTGCGCGCGCCGGGTATGGGCTGGACACGTGTCACTTGTTCTCGAGTGGGCACGCGATACACGAATCGCGCGCCGCGCTGAAGGGCGTCATCGACGGATTCGAGGACGCCACTGGAGAGCGGCCCAGTTTCTTCCATCTCAACGATAGTGGCGGCGAGCTGGGTTCCAATCGTGATCGGCACATGCTGATCGGCGAAGGACACATCGGTGCTGAGCCATTTCGCTGGCTCGTCGAAGACGAGCGCTCGCAAAACATCCCGCTCGTTCTCGAAACACCGCAGCTCAACATGAGCATCGCGGAGGACGATGACGCGCCTGATCCGGACGATCTGCGCATGATGGAGTTGCTGACTTCGTTCACTCGCTCGTAATGCAAAACATGGTTTTTCACTGGGGAAAACCACGATTCTCCCGGGGAAAACAGCGGTAATCCTATTGCATATAGAGACTGTGCTTTTAGTTTGTGGCGCGTCGTACATACGCCACTTACACGAGCATCACGTCGTTCTCACCCAGGAGAAAAGACATGGCCGCAAAGAAGAAGGCCGCTAAGAAAGCGAAGAAGGCCGCACCAAAGAAGGCAGCCAAGAAAGCAGCGCCGAAGAAAAAGGCGAAGCGCGCACCGAATCCGGCATTCATGAAGCCAATGAAGCCGAGTGCGTCGCTCGGAGCAGTCGTTGGCGCGAACGCGATGCCGCGGTCCGAAGTCACCAAGAAGATCTGGGGCTATATCAAGAAGAACAACCTGCAGGACGCCAAGAATCGCCGCATGATCAACGCCGACGACAAGCTGCGTCCGGTGTTTGGCGGGAAGAATCAAGTCTCGATGTTCGAGATGACGAAGCTCGTCAACAAGCATCTGTCGTAAAGCTCAGGACGCGTGATGCAGGCGGAGGCGCGCTCTCTAGGGTAGAGGGCGCGCCTCGCTGCATCTGGAACACCAGTGAGTGCACCGCGTAGTTAGACTGATCGGCAACCTGAGCAACATGGCCACAGTGGCGAGCAAACGGTCCAAACCAAAAGCCAAGAGTAGCGTTGCCGCTCTGCGGGAGGGCAAAGGCGCAGGGCGCGAGGCGCAGGGCGCGAGCGCTGGAACGAAGCGACGCAAAACATGGGAGAACGTCAAGTCGATCGCGACGACGGTCGCGCTCTTCTTGTTGATTCGTGCGTTTCTCATTGAGGCGTACCGCATCCCATCGGAGAGCATGACACCAGCGCTGCTCGTCGGCGATTGGCTCTTTGTAAACAAGTTGCGCTTCGGTCCCAACATTCCGTTCACGAACATCAACCTTCCCGGATACGCGGAGCCGGTGCGCCACGACGTGGTCGTCTTCAAGTCACCGACACAGATCGATCAACCGGAAGATCCAAACCCGACACTCGTTAAGCGCCTCATCGGAATGCCTGGCGATACGCTCTACATGCGCGACGCAAAGTTGTTCGTGAATGGTGTACCGCAGAGTGAGCCGTACGCGGCAAGCTCGGAGCCAGGTGGGGACGAGATCAGCCCGCTATTTGTCTGGCAGAAGCAGTACTCGCTTGCATCGTCGCGCTTCGGTGCGGCGCCGCCGCAGCCGTCGCATGACAACTGGGGTCCGCTCGTGGTACCGCCGGGCCACTATTTCATGATGGGCGACAACCGCTATAACTCGAAGGATTCGCGCTATTGGGGACTCGTGCCGCGCGAGAATATCCGCGGCCGGCCGATGTTCGTGTATTACTCGTGGAACGCCGTAGATAGCGATAGACCGCTCCCTGCTCTCACTGACATACGGTGGGGACGAATTGGAGATTGGATCAAGTAAGAGGTCATAGTCGCTAGCTATTAAGCCATAGGTCGCTATGACCTAGCGACTAGCGACTAGCGACTAGCAAGGCGACGGGACAGATAGAACCTTATCTCCCGTCGCTTTTCGTTTGAGGCATCGATGCTGCTTTTCGCAATTGGCGCGCTCTTGGCGGCGCAGCAACCCAAAATCGACGTCGACACACTGAGGGAGCAGAGTCTACGCTCTCCGGTGGAAGTGCGTTACGATCGCTGGGGTGTGCCGCACATCTACGCGCGCAACCAGCACGATCTCTTCTTCGCGCAGGGTTGGGTAGCGGCGCGGGACCGACTCTTTCAAATGGAGATGTGGCGACGCCAGGGTGAAGGTCGCCTGGCGGAAGTGTTGGGGCCTAACGCGGTGGAGCGCGACCGTCTGGCCCGTTTGTTCAAGTATCGCGGCAACATGGAGCGCGAGTGGCGCGCGTACGCGGCGGACACCAAGGCGATTGCCGAGGCGTTCGTTTCCGGAGTCAATGCCTATATCGCTCGCGCGAAGCGCACGCGGTCGCTGCCGCCCGAATTCGCCTTGTTAGGCTTCGAGCCGCAGCCGTGGCCGGTAGAGACGCCGCTGTCGCGGGTCACGGGCCTGGCCGGCACCGGGAACGCGTCGAGCGAGGTGTTGCGAGCACAGCTGGTCAAAGCGTTAGGCGCCGAGCGGACAAACGCCGTCCTACCGCCCGATCCGGTGCGGCCGCTCGATCCGGCCGCCGGGCTCGAGCTCGGCGGCATCAATCAAGCTTCGTTAGGTTCGTACGGCTCGACGTTCAGTGACGTCGCGTATGCGCGCATGGAAGGATCGAACAACTGGGTCGTCAGCGGGGCGAAGACCGTGACCGGCCGGCCGATACTCGCGAACGACCCGCATCGCGTCATAACGAACCCGGCCGTGCGTTACCTGACCCATCTCGTCGCACCGGGATGGAACGTCATCGGAGCTGGCGAGCCTGCGAGTCCGGGTGTATCGATCGGTCACAACGACCGCATCGCGTTCGGCCTAACGGTTGTTGGAATGGACCAGCAGGATCTCTACGTCGAAAAGGTGCAGCGCTGTGGTGCCCAGACGTGCACGCTGTTCCGCGGTCAGTGGCAGCCTGTTCGCGCGATCAACGAGACGATCCGCGTACGCGGGTCAGCGCCACGCAATGTGCGGCTCGAGTTCACCACGCACGGTCCGATTGTCGCGTACGACAGCACGCGCACGCGCGCCTTCGTCGTGCGCAGCGTGCATCAAGAGCCGGGGACCGCGCCGTATCTCGCGTCGCTCTCGTTAGGTCGAGCGCGCAACTGGCGCGAGTTCGAGGCCGCGATGTCGCGCTGGCTCATGCCGAGTGAGAACATGGTGTACGCCGATGTCGAAGGTAACATCGGCTGGATTGCCGGCGGCATCATGCCGCGCCGCAGCTGGAGCGGTATGCTCCCCGTGCCCGGCGATGGGCGCTTTGAGTGGAGCGGCTTCGTTCCAGGTGAGCAACTCCCGCGCGCGTTCAATCCGCCCAGCGGGTTCATCGCGACCGCGAACCACAACATTCTGCCGCCCGGTTATCGCACGCCGCTCAGCTACGAATGGGCGTCGCGTTACCGCATCGATCGAGTGCGCGAGGTGCTTTCGCAGAATCGTCGGTTTTCGGTGGACGACTTCAAGCAACTGCAGCACGACGACTATTCGAAATTGGCGGAAGCGCTGGTGCCGTACCTGGTGAACGCGGCGCGCCGGTTCAACAAGAGTTCTCGCGCCGAAGTCCAGGCGCTGGCGACGTGGAACTACCGGATGTCGCGCGATTCACGCGCCGCGTTGTTGTTCGCGGCCTGGGCGCCGTCGGCTGGTCGTCGCGTCCTTGGCACGCACAATCTGGGTCCGGCGGCGCAGCGGCTCATGAACAACCCGGACTACGAGTGGTTGGAGAACGAACTGCGGCAGCCGAGCCGCGCGTTAGGCTCGGAGCGCGTGCGGGATTCACTGCTCCTCGTCGCGGTGGACGACGCGGTGCGGACGATCACCGAGCGCGTCGGGGCGGACCGCAGCAAGTGGGTGTGGGGTCAGGTCCACGTGGCGAACTTCCGCCACCGCCTAACGAGTCGTTATGATTTGCCCGCAGTGTCGCGCGGCGGCGACGGGAACACGGTGTATGCGACGGGCGGGCCGGAGTTCAGACAGTCGTCGGGGGCGTCGTTCCGCGAGATCATCGACCTCGGCGATTTCGACAATTCGTGGGTGACGCACGTACCGGGGCAATCGGCGGACCCGCGCAGCAAGCACTATTCGGATCTGCTGCGGTTGTGGGGAAATGACGAATACTTCCCGCTTGTGTATTCACGTTCGCGCGTGGAGCGCGAGACGGAGGCGGTGCTGTGGTTGATGCCTGGAGGCTAGGTCGAAGGTCAAGGGTCAAAGGTCAAAGGTCAAAGCAAGCGTTAGGCCCAACCCCTTCATTCAATTCCTATGTCAAGACTCGCGCCGCTCAGTTTCCTCTTGGTAGGAGCCTGCTCTGGCTGGAAAATGACGCCGGCGCCGGCGCCAACGCCGACAACCGAGACCGTCAACGGCATCACGTACCACATGCCGTACGGGCGTCCCACGCGGCCGTTCACACCGGCGGTCCAGGTGGGGAACCTCATCTTCGTCAGCGGGCAGATCGGCACGGCGCCTAACGCACAGGGCTCCGTCGTGCCGGGTGGGATTCAGGCCGAGACGCGCCAGACGCTCAACAACATCAAGGACGTATTGGAGAAGAGCGGTTCTTCAATGGACCGTGTCGTCAAATGCACGGTGTTCATGGCCGACATGCGCGAGTGGGACGCGATGAACGAAGTGTACGTCACCTTCTTCACGGGGAACAAGCCGGCGCGTAGCGCGCTGGGCGCCAACGGACTGGCGTTAGGCGCGCGCGTGGAGATCGAGTGTTTCGCGGCGGCCGCCTGAGCTACGATAGCGCGCGCCTCGCTACGTGAAGGGTCTCCGCTCTGCGCTCGCGTCGCTGATTATCGCCGGTTCGGTCGCCCACGGCCAGGACGCCCGCGGAGACGTCGACACGGCGACGTTCAGATCTCAGGCGTTAGGCATAACCAAGCGGTATCTGGTATACCTTCCGCCGTCGTACCAGCGCGATGCCGCGCGGCGCTACCCCACGGCGTACTACCTGCATGGCCTGTGGGGCGACGAGACCAACTGGACCGCGTTAGGTGCGCTCCACCTCACGCTGGACTCGCTCATCGCCCACGGGATGCCGGAAATGGTCGTCGTCATGCCCGACGGCGACGATTCCTGGTATACCACGTGGAACTTTCTCGGCGACTGGCCGGGGTGCCAGCGTCAAGCGCCGCCGCAGCGGCCGAAGGAAAGGGTCGCCGACTACTGCGTCCCATGGCCCCACTACGACGACTACATCGCGCGTGACCTCGTCGCCCACATCGACTCGTCCTATCGCACAATGCGAGACCCGCGACGGCGCGGAATCGCCGGACTGAGTATGGGCGGTTACGGTGCGGTGTGGCTGGCGCTCGCGTATCCCGATGTGTTCAGCGCGGCGGCAAGCCATTCGGGAATTCTCGCGCCGCTCCTGACGGCGTACGACAGCACCACGCACCAGGCTCGTTATGCAGGTGACGTGAGCGAGATCTCCGAGGCGTACGGCTCGTTATGGCCGTCGTTGCAAGTTGCCTTCGGCAAAGACACCGCCGGGTGGTGGGCGCGCGATCCGGGTCGCCGCGCGATGGGCCGGGCCACGCGCTCCGGCGCGCGCGAGCCACCGGGGCTCTACGTCGATGTCGGTGCGAGTGACCGTTATGCGAACCAGTCGCGCGCGTTCCGCGACGCGCTTGCCGGGTCGCAACTACTGCCGGAGTATCACGAGCGTCCGGGGGCGCACGACTGGACGTACTGGCGCGGGAACGCGGCGCATAGCCTGAGATTCCTGGCGCGCGAGTTGGCTCGGCAATAGGGGAGAAGGGACCGGCGGGCTTTCGACAAGCCGCTGGTCGCCCTACCTTGCAGACCATGGCGCGTTACTTCCCTCGGCACACTCAGGAGTGGAAGCACGTCGAAATCTCGGCGATCCAGCGACTCACGCGGTCGCTCGTCGAGATGGCGCTTCTGACTGGCGTGGCGCTGCGTCTGTTTTACGCAGTGGCGAACGCGCGCGCCGGATCCGCCGGCTGGGTATACGTCGGCAGTGTATTTGCGATCGGGATGATCCTGCTGCTCGGTGCCGCGACGCTGCACCTTGGTAACTACACGCTGCGACACTGGGCGTGGCGCGCGCCGGCGTTCGGTGCCATCGAGGGGCTCGCGGAATGCCTAACGATGACGGTGCTGATTTTCTTCGGGCGCGAGCCGCTCGGGATCGATCGCGCGACGTGGGCCGACTGGCCCGAGTTGGCGTTCAATGCCCTCTTCTGGCGGACGATTGCGGTATCCATCTTCGCGCTCATCCTTGGTGGTGCGGTAAAGCTCGTGCGCAACTTCCTGGTGCGCTCCGGGACGCCGGTGACGGACGATACGCCAGTGTCGAGCGAGACCATCAAGCCCGAAACGCTTTGAGTTGTCAGTCTTTTGAACCGCGGAGAACGCGGGGAACGCGGAGACATCGCAGAGAATCGTTATGCAGACACTACGAGCTATCGCTCTCTTAGGCTTCTTTTGTGCGACAACCGCCGTTGCTCAGGAAAGTCCTCGGCGGCCTTTCGGCACCTTGCGTGACCAGGCGCACGTGCAACAGGAATGGCTGAAGCAGCGCCTGGAGACGGTGCTACCGGCGCTCATGAAGAAACACGCGGTGGACTTGTGGGTGATTCCCATGCGCGAGTACATGGAAGATCCCACGTTTTCGTCGCTCGTTTCGCCGACGACGTTCTTCGCGCGGCGCCGTACGATCTATGTCTTTTTCGATCGTTGCCAGCACGGTCAGACGCTCCCCACGGAACAATGCGTCGAGCGTCTCGCGTTAGGCGGCTCGTCGCAGGGCGGCCTGTATCGCGACTACCGATCGCCGCGCCGCGTCGCGGCGGACGTGGGCGGGCGTCAGGCGGAGCTCTGGGGCGATGCGCAGTGGCAGCTCCTCAAGGAAGTGATCGAGCAGCGTAACCCCAAGACGATCGGCATCAACGTCTCGCGCACCTTCGCGTTCTCGGACGGGCTGACGGCCGGTGAAAACGAAGGGATGCGCACAGCGTTAGGCGCCAAATGGACCGCGCGCTTCAAACGCGCCGAAGCCCTGCCGCTGGAGTTCATCGCCACGCGGCTCCCCGCCGAAGAGCAGCAATTTCAGAAAATGACCGAGCTCGTGCACGAGCTGATTGCGCGCATGTTCTCGAGCCAAACGATCACGCCCGGAGTAACGCGCACGCAGGACCTCGTGTGGTGGTGGCGCCAACAGGTCGCCGACCTCGGACTCGGCACTTGGTTCCAGCCATCGGTGTCCATACAGCGACAAGGAGCTACGCCCGAACAACTTGGCGATAACCCCATCATTCAGCGCGGCGATGTGCTCTGGTGCGACGTGGGAATCACGGCGATGCGGCTGAACACCGACACGCAGCATAACGGCTACGTGTTGCGCGAAGGAGAAACGGACGCGCCGCCAGGCATCAAGGCCGCCCTGGCAAAGTCCAATCGTTTGCAGGACATCCTTTTCGAAGAGACACAGCCTGGCCGCACAGGAAACGAAATCCTCAAATCCGTCCTAACGAAGATGAAAGCCGAGGGACTGAACGGGACGATGTATTCACATCCGGTCGGAATGCATGGCCACGGCGCTGGCCCGCTGATCGGATTGTGGGACTATCAGGAAGGGGTTCCGGGACGCGGCGACGCACAGGTGATTCCGAACATGTGGTATTCCTCGGAGCTGCAGGTAACGACGCCGGTTCCGGAGTGGAATCACCAGCCTGTGCGTTTTCCGCAGGAGGAAGACTTCATCATCGGCGCCGACGGGAAGCCGCGCTGGGCCTACAGGAGACAGTCAGAGCTGCACCTCGTGCGCACCGACGTGAAATCGTAAGAGCGCTCTCATGGGAGCGTGACAGTGCTGCGTGCCCGCGCGGCTTATATTCATGTGTCATGACCAGGAACGCCGAGGGGTAATGGCCAAGGAACGCGACAAAAAGCTTCTCGTCGTCGGCGACCGCGTTTTGATTCGCGTCGAAGAAGGCGAAGAACGCAGCAAGGTCGGCTTGTATTTGCCACCGACTGCTGTGGACAATCAGGCAGTACAGGGCGGTTACATAATCGCGACCGGCCCGGGACTACCGCTTCCAGACTTCGGCGACAACGCTGAAGAACCTTGGCGGACGACAGGGATGCGCGAAACGCGTTTCGTGCCGATGCAGGCACGGCCCGGTGATTACGCGCTGTTCTTCCGAAAGGCAGCTGTGGAGATCACGTTCGCGGGCGAGAGCTACATCGTCGTTCCGCAGAGTGCGATTCTCGCGCTGGCGCGCGAACACGAAGAGACCGACTAGAGCTGCATGGAGGTTATTGCATAATGATGTACGATGAACGCTTCATCGCGCCGATGCGCGCCGAGTTGACGCAGATCGGCTTTGAGGAGATGCGCACGGCTGCGGACGTCGATAGCAAGCTGCCTAACGCCAAAGGGACAACGCTCGTGGTCGTCAATTCGATGTGCGGCTGCGCGGCGCGCAATGCCCGTCCAGGCGTAACGTTGGCTCTGCAGCAGGCGGCGGCTCGCCCGGACAACCTGACGACGGTGTTTGCCGGTCAGGATGCCGAAGCCACCGCGCGCGCGCGATCGTACTTCACCGGTTATCCGCCATCGTCGCCGTCGGTTGCGCTCCTGCGCGACGGCCGGCTGGTGTACATGATGGAACGCTACGAGATCGAAGGACGTCCGGCCGAGGCCATCGCGGCGGACCTGGCCGACGCCTTCGAACGGTACTGCGGCGCGGCCGCCAATACCTAACGAGCAAGCGGGCACTGTCCCGCCAAGGTCACGCCGGAGGTGAGGGGATGATGGTGTTGGTGACGGCGCACCACTCGGAGCGTGAGTACGCGCGTCGGGTGGCTATGCGATTGCGAATGGCGATCCCGCTTCCCACGACGCATCTCGTGAAAGCCGTTGACGGGCGCGTGGCGCCGGAATTCGTCACCGCGCTCGATGACGCCGATCGCACGCTGCTCCTGGTAAGCTCCAGCACGACGTCGCTGCGCACGGCGCAGCGCTTGCTCAAATTCACGGCGGGCATCGGTGTCGGCGCTGATCGTGTGCTCGTGATCGCCCATGACGTGCGCGACGGGCAAGTCGGCATGCAGGAACTCGCCGACGTGCTGGACCGGGAGATCTATTGGGAGCTCGCGCCTGACGCCGCGTCAGACGGAGAGCAGCAGAAGTCCTATGCGGGCCTCGCCGCTAAACTCGGGCTGCGTCCTGACCTTAACGTGCGTATTTGATCCAGCGCGCGAGCTCCGCGAGTGAAGGCCGCTTTCCGTACATGAGAATGCCGACCCGATAGATCCGCGCCGCGAGCCAGACACACGCCAGACAGGCGACGACCAAGCCGAGCATAACGAGTAGGATCTCGTACCAGGGGACTGGAATGATGCTGGTGCGCACCGGCATCAGGATCGGCGCGGAGAAGGGGATCCACGAAATGACCTTGTTCATGGTGCTCGTGGGGTTGAGCATGACCGGCTGAATGAAGACGGCGCTCATCACGATGAGAATCGTGACGGGCGTAGCGGCCTGCTGAGCGTCCTGTTCGTTGGAGACCATGGCGCCGATGGCGGCGAAAAGTGCGGCGTACAGTACGAATCCAAGCACGAAGAAGCCTAACAACGTGAGCGCGGCGCCGAGTCCAACATCGGGGACAGGGATATTCGCGTTAGGCACACCCAGCCGCGCGAAGATGGGCCCGCGGAACTTCGTGATGAGGATCATGCTCATGGTCCACACGACGAGCTGTGTGAGCGCCACTGTGCCGACGCCTAACACTTTGCCGGCGAGGAGCGACTCCGGTTTGACGCTCGCGACGACCACTTCGGCCACGCGATTGTTTTTCTCGTCGATCACGCCGCGCAGAATCGTCTGACCGTAGAGCACGATGAGCATGTACAACACAAACGAAGCGCCGAACGCTACCGCGACGTTCCCGGCGCCGGAGCCACCACGTCCGCGATCGGTAATGCGCTCGGTTGCCAGCTTCAAGTTCACGCGCGAGAGCTGCTGCACGCGCTCCGCGTCGAGGCCAGCGCCACGCAAGCGATTGACGAGAACCGCCTGTTCCACCGTGCGCTCGATACGCTCCATGTCGGGGATGGTGCTCGCGTTGCGCCCCGCGTAGCGCGCTGCCGTACCGGCAAC
>JBFMFA010000021.1:0-833 GCA_040753195.1 Gemmatimonadota bacterium
TTCCGCTTTTCGACACGATTTGGTGTGAACGTTGGCTTCGGCTACCAGCGTAACAACAACAATACGCAGTGGTTCGGCAACTTTGCGGATAGTACCGGGCGAACACATTACAGCTTCGCCCATCTCAATCAGCGCACGGTGTCGATGAGCACGCGCGTGAACTACACGTTCACTCCGAACCTAACGTTTGAATTCTGGGGTCAACCGTTTGTGTCGACCGGCACGTATTCCGACGTTCGCGAGGTGAGCGCGACGCCTGACGCCGACGAGTACGACGATCGCTTTGATCCGTATACGCCGGCGGCGAACGCGAACATGCACTTCAAGTTCACGCAACTGCGTACTAACTCGGTGGTGCGCTGGGAATATCGACCGGGATCGACCGTGTTCGTTGTGTGGCAGCACGGCCGCCAGGGCGATGGCTCGACGTCGCCGCAGAATATGCGTCAATCGTGGACCCGCGACTATCGCGAACTGTTTTCAGTACACCCGCACAACACGTTCCTGATCAAAGTCGCGTATTGGCTGAATCGCTAAAGCCCGCTCTCGTTAGGCCCAGAGGAACGCCGGGTGATCTTGTCCGCTCACGGACCGGATCACCCGTTCGTACACTCGCGCTCCGCGATCTCCATTGCAGAACACAACCATCGCGTCCTCATTCTGAGGGTCCGCGTAGAAGAAATTCTTGAAGCCGGGGTTGTCTCCCCATTGCCACGCGAAGCGACGTTCTTCGATGTCTTCCAGTCCTACGCCCAGCCCCCACTGCACGGCGTCGTTGCAGCGGATCTGCGGTGCCATCATGTGATTGACAATGGCGGCAGGTCTCCCGCCAG
>JBFMFA010000021.1:843-14133 GCA_040753195.1 Gemmatimonadota bacterium
CGCCGTGACCAGATGCCGCAGAAAGACCGCGAAGTCGTTGGCCGTCGTCAGCATGCTCGCCGCCGCGTTAGGCGCCATGAAGTTGGGCAAGACCGGGAGCGTTGGCTCCGCTGTCTTCATTGCCTGTTCGGTGTCCTCGACTTTCGCCGCCTCGAGTGACTCACCGCGCGCGCTCATCATGCGTCGCAACTCCAGCAGTGTCGGCCGCCCGAACGCCTGCCCGACTTCGCCACGAAAGTTGTGCCCCGTGGCCTGATGTGGCTCCAACTCCACCATCCCGACCATGCTCGACCGCTTCATGCCAAGCGGATCGAACACACGCTCGCGCGCGAGCAGCGGCATGCTCTTGCCCGTAAGAGTTTCGGCGATCCGCTGCATGAAAAAGAAACCTTCACCCGAGTACCCCCAACGCGATCCCGGCTCGAAATCGGCGACCAGCTGCTGCGACGTGTTATTGCGCCAATTGCGCCATCCTCCCGAGTGGCTCAACAAACGCCGCGCTGTGATGGTCCCTGCCCGCGGATCATCCGGGTTCGGCAGCGGCACATAATCGCGCACAGGCCGATCGAGTGAGATCAGGCCTTCCTCGACGAGGCCGAGAAAAACGTAGGCAAACACCGCTTTCGTGAGCGACGCCGCCGCATACACGGTATCGGCTGTCGCGCGATCGCTCTCACCAGCGCGACGGACGCCGAGCGCGCGAGTGGTGATGCGATCGCCATCGATCACTGCGAAGCTTATCGACGGCACGTTCGCGAGACGCAACAGCCGCTCGAAGTCTTCTTCACGCCATTGGCGCACGTCATCGCGCGGTCGCGGGAAGGCCCCAGATAGGCCGGTAGCGGCGAGGATCGTAAGCGCGCTTCGTCGGTTCATTGAGGCACTCATAGACGTGATTGGCGTGCGGTGCCGGATTCGACACCCGGGTACCGAGTAAGGTTGACGCCAAATAAGCTGCTGAAGCGGATCGGCGCGTTAGGTACGTTCGGAACGCGATAGCGACCGCAGGTCGCACGAGAACGCGGGCAGCACATCTTCTCCGTTGAGCGCCTCGTTTTCGCCGAGGAGGGATTCGCTTCCGTCAGCGCGGTATACGTGCGCGAGGAGCCGAACCGGATCGACGACCCAAACCAGCCGCGTCCCGGCTCTGAGCCAGTCGGCGACTTTCTCGAGGACCTCGGGAAGAGAGTCGTCAGGGGAAAGGACTTCGACGGCGAGGTCCGGCGCCATCTCCGCGAAGCCGCGGGGCGGCGGACTTGGCAGCCGCGCCCTACTGATGAATGCGACGTCGGGGGCGCGTACGGTGTCGGGCTGACGAGATAGAATGAACCCAGTCTCAGCTGCGAAGACACGACCGAGGTCGTGCGCCGCGACGTGCGCGTGTATTGCAGCTGCCAAGCTTGCTGCGACGTCACCATGCACATAGCCGGCCGGCTCACGAACCAAGAGCGCACCGCGAACCAACTCCGATCGCTTGTCGGGGAGCTGCAAGCGTAGGAGTTCCTCGGCTGTACGAGGCTGTGGCCATGTGGCGTACATGCGTCTGCGGCGCATGCCGCAGTGTATTGCACGCGCTCAGCCATCAGCCAGTACAAGAATGCGACGCGCATCCGCATCGCCAGCGTTTATACAGCTCAGATAGACACTCGGCGAGTTGCGATTCACCAGCGGCCCAACGGATGTTATGCCTACCTCAGCTTACCACGCTGCGCGGGAATTCATGTTCCGACGCCTTCAGAGTATCACCATCGCCGCACGCGGGCTCCGACGCACGCGTGGCTTCACGCTCAGTGCCGTGCTCACACTAGCCCTGGGAATCGGGCTTGCGACTGCGGTGTTCACGGTCGCTGAGGCGCTGCTGATACGCCAACTCCCTGTGCGCGATCAGGACCGCATCGTCGTGCTCTGGGGCCAGTTGCCAGGTGGCGACAAAACCAACTATCCGCTCGGCATGGATGACGCGCGTCTCTTCGCTCAGCATACTCGCGCGTTGCAAAGCGTTGCGTTCGTTCTCTACGAGGGCGCAACGCCGACCCTCATCCGCGATGGCGACGCGCTCACACGCAGCCGCGGTGCCCTGGTCTCCGGCGAGTTCTTCGACGTGCTGGGCGTGACACCCTCGTTAGGCCGGTCGCTACGCCCAACCGATGACGTGCGCGGCAGCGCACCTGTGATTGTGCTGAGCGATGCCATGTGGCGGCGGCACTTTGCTGGAGACCGAGCGGTGATCGGCCGACGGGTCACGATGCACCACAGCGGCACCGTCTACACAGTCGTCGGCGTCATGCCGCCGGGAATCGATTTTCCGCGCGGCGCTGACTTTTGGGCGCCTGTGGTGCCGAGCGTTCCAGAGAGCAGCATGCAGTATGTCGCCCTGCATGTACTCGGCAGGCTCGCGCCCGGTGCGTCAGCGAGGAGTGCGCGCGAGGAGATCACGGCATTCTATCAACGAAAGGACGCGACAAACTTACAGCGCACGTTGCGCGGAGTGGCACACGAGCTGCCGCAACTGATACTCGGCGATGCGAAGCCTGCGCTCTTGGCGTTCGCCATCGCAGCCGCGTTGTTGCTGCTTATCACGTGCAGCAACGTCGCCAACCTGCTGATGATACGCGGCCTAACGCGCGTGCGTGAGATTGCTGTCCGATCAGCGCTCGGTGCGGGCCGCAGTCGCATCATCGCGCAGCTGTTGCTGGAGAACGGGCTCCTCGCCCTCGCCGGTGGAGTGCTCGGCATCGCCGTGGCCGCAGCGGCCGTGCGCGGTTTCGTCGCGCTTGCGCCCGACGGCGTTCCACGAGCCAGCGAGATCGGCGTCAATGCAGCGGTGCTGGCGGGCGCTTTGAGCCTAACGGCGCTCGCCACGCTGTTGTTCGCGCTCGCTCCCGCCATCATCACTTCGCGGACCGAGTTGCAGCAGACGTTACGCGCAGACGCACGGCAGACAGCCGGTCGTGGCTCGCGACTGTTGAGTGAAGGACTTGTGGCGCTGCAGATCGCGCTTGCGCTGCTTGTGCTTTCGGCGGCAGCACTGGTCAGCAGAAGTCTTCTGAAACTGGAACGCGTCGATCTGGCCCTGGAGCCCTCGGACCTTCTCATCGCCGAGCTGGCGGTACGCGCTGATCGCTTCGATACGAAAGAGCGCCAGCTTGCGTTGCTCGACAAGCTGCTGCGGCAACTTGAGTCTGTCCCAGGCGTGCATAGCATCTCCCACGTCGTTTCAGTGCCATTCGGTGGAGGATGGGACGGTCGCCCCGCTGCAGAGGGCCAGTCGCGCGATGATATCGCGGCGAATCCGATGTTTAACATGGATGTGGTCTCACCAGGCTATTTCCGCACGTTAGGCATTCCGCTGATACGCGGCCGCGGTTTCACCGATCAGGACCGCGAAGGCGCACCCAACGTGGTCGTGCTGAGCGCTGCCACAGCGGAACATTACTGGCCAGGAGCCGATGCTCTCGGTAAACGGCTGCGTATGGGACGCAGCTTGGAAGAGATCTTCACCGTCGTGGGAGTAGTGCGCGATGCGCGCTATCGTGAGCTACGCGAAGCACGGGGGAGCATCTACTTCCCGCTACGTCAGACGATCTTCCCCTTCGCACCAACGACGCTGGCCATCCGCACTTCAACAGCGTCGGCCGAATATATTCCTACCCTGCGACGTGCGATCAACGAGGCTGATCCTGCTGTAGCGCTGTCGCGCATAGGGACATTCGAGTCGTACCTGGCCGCACCGCTGGCACAACCCCGCCTGAATGCCTTCCTGCTCCTCGTCTTTGCATTGGCTGCCCTCGCGCTCACTGCGATCGGTCTCTTCGGCACCATGATGACCGCCGTTAGGCAGCGCACCCGCGAGATCGGCGTGCGGCAGGCACTCGGCGCGTCGCCGCGCGATGTCAGACGCCAGGTCCTGCGGCGCGGGTTGGCTATCACGTGGGTTGGACTTGTCGCTGGCGCATCGGGCGCTTTGCTGACGAACCGGACGATAGCGGCACTGCTGTACGGGGTTAGCCCTAGCGATGCGGTGACGCTCGGCGTCGTCGCAGCGATTCTGCTCGGCGTCGCCATGTTAGCGACCAGCATCGCCGCGCGATCTACTACGCGCATCGATCCCAGGGAAGCGTTGCGCGTCGAGCGCTAGATGTTTCTTGCTGCTCTCGCCTAACAAACCCAGCTGAGAGCTCGAACTGACAGCTCCCAGCTGGGTACTTCACTCAAATCTCAACACTCAGAACACTTATCTGACTGTTACTCCCAGAACGAGCGGAATCCACTGCAAGTTCTTTCCGTTCGCCGGAGCAACCGCGTTGTCCGCCGAGACGTTGTTGAATGACGACTGCAGGAAGAGGTACGTCGCGCCCAGGATGTGGAATTGCGCTCCCACCCCGGCGACCAACCCGAACTTCGTCTCGCTGTCCGCGCCATCTGAGCTGCCGCTGTCCGTGCTGCCGGAAAACGCCGCCCCTAACGCGGAGCCACGGTTGAAGTCACGGAAGTGATAGACACCACCTCCGCCCATTGCATAAAGTGTGTGCGTCTTGGCGGAGTTGAACGGCAGGTGCAGCGACACCATCGCTGTTCCGGAATACACGTTAGGGTCCACGTTGCTGAACGCACCCGGCAAAAACCGGCCGTCGTAGTTCTGCCACGCCCACTCCGTGCGCACGCCGATCGCGCTCCCCGTTTTGTGCCAACCGATCGGAATCGTCACCTGCATCCCTTCCTGGTAGCCCAGCTCGGATAGCGCGCTGCGCGTGAACGTGGGTCCTGTACCGACGCCCATGTAAAAGCCACTGTTTCCGAAGAGCGAACGGTTGCGGAACAAGGAGAACCGCGTGTTCAGTCGCACGAGTGAGTCCGCTAGGCGCTCCGTTCGCGCCGTGGTCGCGTTGAGCTCGGTTCTGACAGTCGCGATCTCAGTCCGTGCCGTGGCCAGCTCGCTCCGCACGGTGTTCAGGGAATCGCGCAGCGCCGCGATGAGACGATCTGTCGCGTCGAGTCGCGTCGTGATTGACGCATTCGCCCGCTCGAGCGAGTCGATGCGCGTGCTGTAGGTCGCCGCCAACGCTTCCAGCGAATCGATGCGTGTCCGAGGAGCTAAACGCACTTCGCCTGGTGATGTTCGCTCCACCCTCCCACCCGCTTCTTTACGGATGGGAATACGTTGCTCGGAAGTCGCCCGCGTAGTGTCACGGCGTGTGGTGTCGGTCTGCGCCTTGGCCTCCGCCATGGCCGAAAGCGTGAGCGCGACTGCTAGTCCGAGCGCGCTCCTCCCGGACCTGTGGGTTCTCATGGTTTCGCCTCGCCTGAAATAGCCAGCCTGCTGGGTTCGTCGCGGCCATAACCGAGCCGCCACGTTTACGGCGAGTTGTTAGGCCGCAAAACTGAGGCCGCTAAGGAACAAAACGCAAAACATGCCTCGGCGGCGCCGTTAGGCAGCGGCGAGCTGAGCCATTCGTACGGCAGAGCTCTCAGGCGAATCCCCGAGAGCTCCGAATCGCTATTCGTTAGGCCCTACTGCAAAACGACGCATCCGTCCGGTTTTGCACAGGCCGGATCGATCGGCGGCAGACGCAAGCGCTGCAGTTCGCGGTTCACCGCCGCGAGATCGCTTTTCCACACTTCATCGAGCCGCGTTAGGTATCCACCCAGCTCACGCGACAGGATGCCGAAAATCTCAGGCATATTGTTCGTCGGACGGCCATCGCCGCGCTCCGCCATCGACAACAGATTCGCCAGACGGTTGTTCACCTTGATGGGGAAGTTCAGTGGATCCTGACCGCTTTGATTGCGCACCTGATAGACGTTCTCCTCCACCGCCGAGGAGTTCGTACGCAGCGTGGCACCCGCGCTGGCGAGCGCCGCGTCGCTCGAGTGCTGCAATCGATTGTCGAGCTGCGACTTCACGCGGCGAATGGCGATGACGGCACGATTCGCCTCGCTCGCGCGATCGCGCACGCGCTTCGAGAACGCGTACTGGGCGCGCATGTCCGCATCCGTCACATCGGAGATCCACGGATTGCGTACGACGCGAACGGGGGTGGTCAGCGTGCGATTGTCCGTCGTTAGGCGTATGCGATACTGCCCGGGAGGAACCACCGGTCCATTGGTGGAAGCACCCCATAGAATCATCCCCCGGAAACGATCGATTCCCTGCGCGCGGAGATCCCACTGCAACGTATTCAGGCCCGCGGCGAGCGGCAGCGGCGTCCCCTGCACCTGACGCGTCGCATTGGCGGCGGTGCGCAACGAGTCGATGCGCAACGAGTCCGCGGCTGTCGCGTTGGACGGCAGCGAATCGACCTTGACCGTATCCGGCTCGTACGTGCGCAACACCGTGCCGGCGGAATCCAGGATCTCCAGCTTGGCACTCCGCGGCACACCCTTGAGCCAGTACGAAACGGCCACCGTGGGCCCTGACCGCACGCCGTTAGGCGGCGCGAACAAATGCGCGTCGGCGGCGAGGACGGACGGATTGTACTGCCGCAGTGGTCCGATGTTGTCCAGCACCCAGAAACCACGGCCATGCGTCCCGATCACCAGCTCGTTCCCTTCGACGATGAGATCCGCAATGGGAACGTCCGGCAAGTTGAGTGAAAGCGACTGCCAGGATGCACCGTCATCAAACGAGACGTACACACCGTGTTGTGTGCCGGCATAGAGGAGCCCACGACGCGTGGGGTCCTCGCGCACCGTATGCACGTACGCATCCGCCCGGATCCCCGCCACGATCTTCGTCCATGTCCGTCCGTAGTCGCTGGTCTTGAAGATGTACGGTGCCAGATCATTCAACAGCGGCCGCCGCACCGACATGTACGCCGTGCCTGACGAGAACTTCGATGCATCGATCTGACTCACGCGCCCGAATTCCGGCATCTCGCGCGGCGTCACATTCGTCCACGTCACGGCGCCATTGCGCGTCACGTGAACCAGACCGTCATCCGAACCGGTCCAGATCACATTGACGTCGATCTTTCCCGGTCCAACGCTGAATATCGTGCCGTATACCTCCGGCCCGTTCATGTCGCCGGTGATCGGCCCGCCAGACTTCTCTTGCGTCTCCGGCGCGTGTCTCGTTAGGTCGCCGCTCAGAGCCGCCCACGTTTTTCCACCGTCACGCGTGCGCCAGAGCCGCTGTGACGAAACGTACAGCGTGCGCGGATCGACCTGCGAGAAGATGATTGGAAATGTCCACTGCCAGCGCTCCTTGATCTCCTTGGACGGTTCGCCGGAGTAGAACCATGGATACGGATTGACTTCGCGCGATGTGTTGAGCCGCCGGTTGTATTTGTCGAGGTAGCGGCCATTGTTCGTGCCGCTGTAAAAGAGATCCGGGTTGAGCGGATCCGGTGCGATGTACCCGGGCTCGCCGCCCCCGGCGACGTACGACACCGCCATGCCTCCGGCCGTGCGATCGGATTCGCTGCGTGGCTGCTGGCCGCCGCCGCCGCCTCCCCCTCCTCCAAATCCGCCACCGCCCACATTCCAGTTAAACGGCGTGCAGATCGTGCTGTTGTCCTGCTGCGATCCGCAGACGTGATACGGAATGTGTTTGGTCGTGACGACGTGATAGAACTGCTCCGTGGGGAAATCCTGTGAAGTCCAGCGACCACCCGTGTTCATGGAGACGGCGCCGCCGCCGTCATTGCCGTCGACGAGATGCGTTGGATCGTCTGGATTGATCCAGAGATCGTGATGGTCGCCGTGTGTGCCGCCTAACGTACGCGTGCTGCGCCCGCCGTTCGTGGACCGGAAAAGCGCCGTATTCTGCATGTAAACGACGTCGACGTTTTTGGGATCCGCAAAGACGTGCGTGTAGTAGAACGCGCGTTGACGGATGGCGCGGTTCGAATTGACGAGCGTCCATGTCGCGCCGGCGTCGCTACTACTGAAGAGTCCACCGTTTTCGTTCTCGACGAGCGCATATATCCGATTCCCATCGGCGCCGGAGACCGCCACCCCAATCCGCCCCACCACACCACTCGGCATGCCGGGGTTTCGTGTAACCTCCGTCCATGTCTCGCCACCATCGGTGCTTTTGAAAAGGCCGCTCCCCGGACCGCCACTCGACATCTGATACTCTTTGCGATAGGCCTCCCAGAGCGCAGCAAAGATCACGTTAGGATTCCTCGGGTCGATGGAAATGTCGATCGCACCCGTTTTGTCGTCCCGGTAAAGCACCTTGCGCCAGGTGTTGCCTCCGTCGGTGCTCTTGAACACGCCGCGCTCGGCGTTAGGCACGCTGTATTTGCCGAACGACGCAACGTACACGATGTTGGGATTCGTTGGGTGGATGCGAATCTTCGAGATCCCGTGCGACTCGCTGAAGCCGACGTGCTGCCAGGTGCTTCCACCATCGGTGCTGCGATACACACCATCGCCTGGCATGATGTTGCCGCGGATGCACGTTTCGCCCGTGCCGATGAACACCAGGTTCGGGTTTGATTCACTGACCGCGACGGCACCAATAGACGCACTGCGAATCTTCCCGTCGGTGATCGGCTGCCATGTCTCGCCGGCGTCCGTCGTTTTCCACAAGCCGCCGCCGGTGGCGCCGAAGTACGCGACATTCCGTTGTCCCCGCACGCCGCTGACGGCAATCGAGCGACCGCCGCGATCAGGACCGATATTTCGCCAGCGAAAGCCAGCGAGGAACGCAGAGTCTACCTGCGCTGCCGCCGTAGGCGTCGGCGCACGGGTATCGAACAACGACCTTGGCACGAGCGCTACCGCCAGAGCGACAGGCAGTGCGGCGCGGAACAGATGCAGTGAGTGCATAGCTTCGATGATTGTAGGGCGGTGATCGAGGGCCGGTTGGCAGTCGCGGGACCAATGATGTTGCGCGCTGCACCTGACGGCAACGACCCGCGTCACTGGCGCCGCGTGAAGCGTTTGAACGCAGTGCCAACCTGCGCTGTCTAACCGCTCCATTCTGCCGGGAACTGAGAGTGACGTACACACTGCTCGCGCTGATCACATTGTCACTGGCGCCGCGCCAGGACAGCCTGCCGCTGCGTCACACCCCGCAAGGCAATACGCTCACACTGAACGTTGGGCGTTTGCGCGCGCTGGCTATCGACTCGCAATTCGCATACATCGGCGGACAACGGTTCATCCTGCGAAGCAGCGCCGATGTGGAGCAACACATTTTTGCGTCCACCGAGAGCAACGGCGCCCTTCGCAGCTTCTACTGGATTCAAATCGAAGAGCTGCTCCCCCAGCGCGAGGGTGCCTACAACTACGCCGCGGACGCGACCGTGGTCCACCACGGCTTCGCGTTGCGACGCAATACGCTGTCGTACACAGCTCCGCCCGAAGGAGACTCCGATCGCGCACGCGCGTTCGCCATCCTGCGGGCGCGCGGGTACTCGATCCCCGCTGGTGCTATGCGAGTACGACTCATCTACATTCCCGAAGACAACCCGCGCCGCGAGGTCATGGTCATCTACGTGCGCTTGCCTAACGCGAATGACACGGCACCCATCGATATGCGCGCACTGGCGGGCCTCGCTCTGCATCCTGTTCCGAGGTAACGACGCCCCATGCGCTGTCTGACATGAATCTGCTGGAACGCCGACTGGCGATGCAGCATGTCAGCGGCGCGCCCATGGATTCTCCGTCTCAGGTCGTCGAATTACTGGGTGCGGTCCAATCGCAAGACTATATCGGCGCGAAATGGTCCCTCGGACTGCGCGTACGCGCCGCCACAGATCAAGCCATCGATGCGGCGTTCTCGCAGGGGACGTTTCTGCGGACTCATGTGCTGCGGCCGACATGGCACTTCGTCAGCCCTAACGATATCCGCTGGATGCTGCAGCTCACGGCGCCGCACGTGCACGCGCTCAACGCCTACTACTACAGGCAAACCGAAGTCGACGCGGCCGTATTCACGCGCTGCATGAAGTTGCTGACGAAGGCGTTGGAGGCTCAGGAGCTGACGCGAAAGGAAGTCGCCGCCATTTTCAACCGCCACGGCATTGAGACGAATACTCTGCGACTCGCCGTCATCATGATGCGCGCGGAACTGGACGCGATCGTGTGCAGCGGCGCGATGCGCGGGAAGCAGCACACGTACGCACTCCTCGCGCGACGGGCACCTAACGCGAAAACCATACCTCGAGACGAAGCCCTTGGTGAGCTCGCGCGGCGCTTTTTTACTGGACACGCGCCGGCCACGCTGAAGCACTTCGTTTGGTGGTCCGGTCTTTCCGTCAAAGACGCGAAAGCCGGCCTCGAGCTCGTCCGGACGCAGCTGCGCGGTGAAACGATCGACGATCAGGTGTTCTGGTCCGGCCCAACGCGACACGCCACTAGGACCTCGATGAAGGCATACCTCGTCCCGGAGTACGACGAGGCGTTGACCGGCGCTCGAGACCTTGGCTCCCTCGACCTGCCAAGCGCGCCGCGAAGACGCAAGTGGAGCGATAGCTGGTACCGGCCCATCATCGTAAATGGCCGCCGCGCAGGGACGTGGCGCCGCACGATCGGCAAGTCGCTGCTGATAGAGACCAACCTCTTCACCAAATTGACGCATGTGCAGGAAAAGGCGGTATGCGCGGCTGCGGCGCGTTATGGTAGGTTTCTCGGTCTCGCGGCTTCCGTAGCCCCTCACTCGCCGCGTTAGGCGCATCCCATGAAATTCGAGCTTGCTTCTGGTTTGGCGGTCCTTGAACGCACGCCCGCGGGCCTGCGGGAGCTATTGAACGGTCTCCCCGAGGCCTGGATTCGCGGCACCGAAGGGTCGCAGACATTCAGCGCCTTCGACGTGGTGGGTCATCTCATCGATGGCGAAGAGACGGACTGGGTACCGAGGGCAAAGATCATCCTGGAGCGAGGGCCTGATCCCCGCTTCGAACCGTACGACCGTTTCCGGCATTGGACGCGGAACGTCGGTCGCACGCTACCCTCGCTGCTGGATGAGTTTCGCGATCTGCGTGCGGCCAACATGGCACTGGTGCGCTCGTGGAATCTCGAAGAAGCGCAGCTCGAGTTACCGGGGAATCACCCGACGCTGGGGGTCGTGAGTTTGCGGCAACTGCTGGCGGCGTGGGTGGTTCACGACCTGGGTCACATAGCCCAAATCAGCCGAGTGATGGCGAAGCAGTACAAGGAGGAGGTGGGCCCCTGGGTGCCGTTCATGCCCGTACTCACGGACCACGAGGTGCCACGGTCGTAGTGCGCCGTTAGGCCGGGAATTCAGCCCGGGGGACTCTGGTGTCGCGGCGTTCCGGTATACAATTTGGTATCCCCGAGCGGTATACGGCTGGCTCCCGATCTCCGCCGTCGCACCTTGTCAGCTCCCGTCCCAGCCTCAGCCCCCTGTAGAGGTGAGTGCATGAGAACAAAGCTCAGTCAGCACGTCGTGCGCCTGATCTGCGCGAGCGCCATCGTCCTAGGAAGCGCGCCGCCCGTCGGCGCTCTCCCAATGCATGCCGGAGCACTCGTTAGGCAGCAGGCCGCCCAAAGTGGATCCGTCGCGGGACGCGTCACCGACGCGCGCTCCAATGCGGGCGTCCCCGGCGCGACAATCGAAATCGAGGGGACGCGCCTCGGTGCCATCGCCGACGCCGAGGGACGGTATCGAGTAGCCAACGTCCCCGCCGGTTCGCGCACCGTCGTGGCGCGACGGCTCGGCTTCTCGCAGCAACGCCAAACGGTCACCGTGACCATCGGTCAGGAGGCAACGGCGAACTTCGCGCTCGAGCCCACCGTCGTCTCGCTCGATCAGGTGGTCGTTACTGGAACTGCCGGTGCGGAGCAACGCCGAGCGGTCGGCATATCGCTCGCGACGATCGAGGCGCCAGACGAGCTAACAAAGTCGGCCGCGCCGGACATCGGCACCCTCCTGAATGCGAGGGCCCCAGGCGTTTTGATCAGCCAGCCGTCCGGCCGCCTCGGGGCCGGGCCATCCATTCAGATTCGCGGCCGTTCCAGTATAGGGCTCGGCAATTCACCTGTGGTTTACATCGATGGGGTGCGCGTTACGAACACCACAGGTACGGGTCCGTCGGCTGTGCCAGGAGGTTTGGCTGGTCAGAACTCGGGGATCGCCGGTCGGCTCAACGACATCGTCCCGGAAGACATCGCGAGTATCGAAGTGATCAAAGGACCAGCCGCATCGACGCTATACGGAACCGAAGCATCTGCCGGCGTCATTCATATCCTAACGAAGCGCGGTGCTGGCGGTTCGCCGCAGTTCTCGCTGCAGGTGCAGGGGGGATCGCTCTTTTTCCGTGACGACGAAGGTCGCATGCCGACGAATTTCGTTCGCGACCCGAGCGGAACGATCGTGCCATGGAATGCGATCCAGCAGGAAAAAGACCGTGGGGACCCACTGTTTGAGACCGGCTATACGTCGCTCGTAACGGCCTCAGTTGCCGGCGGGCAGAACGCCGTTCGCTACTACCTCTCCGGCGCGTTCGAATCCGACCAGGGTGTCGAGCCGAACAATGCGTTGCGACAGCTCTCGCTGCACGGCAATCTCGACGTAACCCCGACGCCAACCGTCGACATCGCGACGAGCCTCAACTATGTGAGCCTGCGCAACCACCTCGGTGTCGACGTCGGGGCGTCGGCGATGCTCGGAGCGACGGTCGGTCACGCGCTCTTGTTCCCCAACTCGCGCGGATTCGCGCTCGGCTTCCCCCCTGAGGTGACTCAGGACCTGTGGGATAACTATCAAAGCGTGAATCGCTTCACGGCAAGCAGCCGTATCGAGCACACGCCGATCGCATGGTTCAGGCAGCGCCTAACGGGGGGTGTCGACTACGCGGGAGACGATAGCCGCGCGCTGGAGCGTTTCGCTCCGCCGCCGTGGAATACGCTGATACCCAACGCGACGGGGCGCATTGGGCAGACGTTGCGCACGACAACGGGTTTGACGCTCGACTACGCAGGGACCGCGACGTTCAACGTCTCGCCGTCGCTCAACGTGGCGACCTCCGTGGGTGGTCAGTATTTCCGCAATGAGAACAACCAGAGCTTCCTCGGCGGTATCGGCTTCCCCGGCACAGGCGTTGTGACAGTATCGGCGACCGCGCAGTCTGTGACGCCGACCCAGCAGGAAATACTCACCACGACGTTAGGCGCCTTCGTGCAGGAGAAGATCAGTTGGCGCGACCGTCTGTTTGCCACGGTTGCCGTCCGCGTAGATAACAACAGCGCGTTCGGTGAGGAGCTGAAATGGGTCACGTATCCAAAGTTCGATGCCTCATGGGTAGTGAGTGACGAATCGTTCTGGCCGTGGAGAAGCGTGGTGCCGTCGTTCAGGTTGCGCGGGGCCTACGGCGAGAG
>JBFMFA010000022.1:0-13639 GCA_040753195.1 Gemmatimonadota bacterium
ACCGCGGCGCACCGAAGCGACCTTGCCATCGTATCGTGGAAACACCTAACGAGTCCTCACTCGTTGCCGCCGTCGCCCCCGCTGAAGAGCGCGGGACGTGGTGGTCGGCCGTGCGCGTAGCGATCGCCGGCTCTCACCAGGACTACACACGCGGCTCCATCAGCCGCGCTGTCGTACTGCTCGCGATTCCGATGGTGCTGGAAATGTCGATGGAGAGCATCTTCGTCGTCGTCGACATGTTCTTCGTCGGGCGCCTGGGGCCGTACGCACAGGCCACCGTCGCGCTGACCGAGTCGCTCATCACCATCGTTTATGCGATAGCGATCGGCCTATCGATTGGTGTGACGGCGATGGTCGCGCGACGTATTGGCGAGCGCGATCCAGCGGGTGCGGCCGTCGCGGCAGCGCAAGCATTGTGGCTCGGACTGGCCCTTGCCGCCATGCTCGGGGTGGTCGGGGCCGTCTTTGCCCGCCCGCTCATGGCTGCCATGGGAGCCGACGCGGAGGTGCTGGACAAGGGCCTCGGCTACACCCGAGTGTTGTTAGGCGGCAACGCTTCGGTACTGCTGCTCTTTCTCATCAACGCGATCTTCCGTGGGGCCGGTGACGCTGCCATCGCCATGCGCGCGCTATGGCTCGGTAACGCGTTCAACATCGTCCTGGGACCCTGCTTCATCTTCGGCCTCGGCCCGTTTCCCGAGTTAGGCGTTATGGGGGCCGCCGTCGCGACGACGACAGGTCGCTCGATCGGTGCGATGTACGCATTCAGCCGCTTGGTGCGACATGGCGCGCGCGTGCGCCTGGACGCGTCTCACATCGCTCCCGACCTCGCGGTGATGTGGCGACTGGTGCGTCTCTCGGCTTCGGGCACGCTACAGATCTTCATCGGCGTGGCCAGCTGGATCGGGTTGGTGCGGATTCTGTCGACCTTCGGCAGCGATGCGCTCGCCGGTTATGCGATCGGCATCCGGGTGATCCTCTTCGCGTTACTCCCGTCGTGGGGCTTGAGCAACGCCGCCGCGACCATGGTGGGCCAGTCGTTAGGTGCGCGCGACCCGGAACGCGCCGAAAAGGCGGTGTGGCTCGCGGCGTTCTACAACATGTGTTTTCTCGTCGCGATCGGCCTGGTATTCCTCGTCTTCGCGCCGCAGATCGCGCGCCTCTTCTCCACCGACCCGGACGTGCAGGGCTACGCGATTACGTGTTTGCGGATCGTGGCGATCGGCTTCCCGGCGTACGCGTATGGCATGGTGATCACGCAGTCGTTCAACGGCGCCGGCGACACGTGGACCCCAACTGTACTCAATCTGTTCATCTTTTGGCTCTGGGAGATCCCGTTAGGCTTCATTCTCGCCAAGCCCGTGGGATTGGGCCCGCTTGGGATCTTCATCGCGATCGCCGTCGCGTACGTGAGTCTCGCGCTCGTGAGCGCCCTGCTCTTCCGCCGCGGCCGCTGGAAGAGCAAGGTCGTGTGAGCGTTTAGAGCGTTCTGTCGCGTAAGGCGCGAGACCGTGCGCGGCTCGCGGCGATCTTCGTCCCATCGCGCATCTCGACCTGCAGTCGTCCGCCGTCGAGCGGCACGATTTGCTGAACAAAGTCGAGATTGACCATGTGTGTGCGGTGGATGCGAAGGAACCGACCCGGATCCAGGCGTCGCTCGAAGTCGTTGAGAGTCAGGTAGACAAGGTAGTTCCGCTCACGGGTGTAGACGCGCACATAGTCGTCGTCCGCTTCGAGCCTAACGATATCGTGCGTGTCGACCGGCACCAGGCGGCCGCGATCGCGCACCAAGAACCGGCCGAGCGGCTCCATGCCTGCCGCAGCCTCGCCGGCGGCCACGGCGCGGGCCGCGCGTTCACGCAGCGGTTCAACGTCGCGATCCTCCAGCGCCCGTCGCGCACGCCGCAGTGCCGTGAGCAGTCGCTCTTCGCCGAACGGCTTGAGCACATAGTCGAGCGCTTCGAGCTCGAAGGCGCTCACTGCATAACGATCATACGCCGTCGTGAAGATCACGGCGGGTTGATGCTTCACGCGCTTGAGCACGTCGAGGCCCGAAACGCCTGGGAGCTGAATGTCCAGAAATACGATGTCGGGCCGCAGTGCGTCGATGAGGGCAATCGCACGATCGCCATCTTCGGCAGCCCCGAGACAGTCGATCCAATCGACGCGGCGCAACAGTTCGACGAGGCGCTTGCGGGCGGGCGCTTCGTCCTCAACAACAAGTGCGCGCACGCGGTCGCTCACGACGGTGACGGCTGCAGCGGCCGCTCACGGGTGCGCTGAACCTCCGGCGCGCTGACCGGGAGCGAGATGCAGGCGCGGAAGCCGCGGCCTGCCGCCGTTTCGAGGCGGAGTGACGCGGACGCGCCATAACGAGCATCGAGGCGCTGTCGTACGGAACGGATTCCAACACCACGCGAGCCGCGCGGTTCACTTTCGAGATCGGCGGAGGAGCCGATCCCGTCATCGGCGATCTCGAGCTCGAGCCGATCACTTTCGACGTGCGCTGCAAGGCGAATCGTTCCGCCGCGATGGCTCGCCGCTATGCCGTGGCGCACCGCGTTTTCGACGAGCGGCTGTAGCGTCACAGCGAGCACGGCGCACTCCAGCGCCTCGGGATCGATCTGCTCTTCGACGCGCAGGCGATCGCCTAACCGCAGTCGCTCGATGGTCAGATACGCCCTGACGAAATCCAACTCCTCGGCAAGCGCGACTTCTTCACGATCATCGCGTTGCACGCCGAGCGCGTAGCGCAGCATGGAGCCGAGTTGCTCCAGCGCGGACTCGGCGCCGCGCGGATCCGAGCGCAGGACGGCGGAGATCGAGTGCAAGGCGTTGAAGAGGAAATGCGGCTGGAGCTGGGCGCGTAGCGCTGCGAGTTCGGCACGCGCTCGCAAGGCTTCCGCCTGCGCGATACGTGCCTCCTGCTCGCGGAGACGCTTGGCGTTGTGCAGAAAGACGCAGATGCCGACGATCGCCGCACCGAGCAAAACGCCGGTGATAAACTGCCACCATACACCCCAGCGCATGTACATCGCCGCCGCTTCCGGTGGTGCGAAGCGGATGACGCTGAGGCTTACCATGGTGGTCCACGCGGCGGCGAAGAGCACCACCGCAACGCTGCTCACGCTCGTTAGGCGAGCGCGGGACCACGCTCCCCGCAATCCCCGGCGAGTCAGCAGATACACCGGGATGCCGAGTATCGCGGCCTGGAGCGAGTTTACCATGCCACCAGTGAACGCGTCCGGCACGCTGATCGGCCGCCCACTGAGCAGGAGGATTAACGAATAGCACAGACCAAACGGAACCCAGCAAGCGAAGTACAGAAGCGCCGCGCGGATCACGGCTTGGCTGCCTTCTTGTCGAGTGCCGGAAGCAGCACGTACGTAACCCAGCCGAAACCCGGATCCACTTCCAGCGCTTTCTGGTAGGCGCGGCGCGCGTCTTCAATCTTGTCCTGCGCGGCGTACGCTTGGCCTAACCATGCGTAGACCTCCGCGCCGCCCCAGGCAGGAGCGGGCGCCGCGGGATGATCATTCGCGAACAATTCGATCGCTTTGAGCAATTCTTTCTCGGCTTTGTCGGCGCCGCCGCCGAACATCTTCGGTTTGAACATGGTGCCGATGCCTTTGAGCATCCAGACACGAGGGTTGTTCGGTCCGATGTCGAGCGCCTTGTCCATCTGCCCGTCGGCACGCGGACCGAGCCACATACCGCTCATCGGGTTGCCGACCGCGATCATTTGCCCGGTGACGGAGGCTCGCAAGGCATGGGTCTCGGCCCACGCGAGCGCTTTCGCCGATCGTTCGAACATGTCATCCGCTTCCTCGAGGAGCGCTTTGGCCTCGTCTTTCTTGCTCGCGTCCGACATGAGCGTATTTGTCTTGCGATATAACGCGTATCCCTTGTAGTGCTGCATCACAGCATCGTTAGGCGTGACGGTGAGGACACGGTCGATGAGCGCGATCGCCTGGTCCAAACCGCCCGCCTGCCCCGTCGCAGTTCCGGCGGCGATGAGCTTGTTCGCTGAATCGGCCCACTTGAGCGTCGCCGGCGACTGACCAGACGCCGCGTGCGCGGCCACGAGCATTAATACGAGTGCTGTTTTCACTTTCACGTGAGGCTCCTATTGCCAGATCAGTGAGGCTCCGAAATACACGGAGCGGTTGAAGATCGAAGGGACAGGCATGCGTCGCGAATAGTCGCGTGAATAGCGCCACGCCTGGACGTTGTCCCGGTTGAATACGTTGCTGACGGAGACGTACAGCACGTTCGCGAGCGACGGCGTGACCATGCGAAAGCGGCTCGCGGAGATGTCGAAGCGACGAAGCGACGGATAGCGGTCGCTCATCGCCGCGCCGTATGTCGGCACATACAGATCGCGCACCGGGTCGTACGTGGCGCCCGCAACGGGTGTAAACGGCCGGCCCGTCGCGCTGCGATACGAAGCGCCTAGCCTAACGCCGTTGGCGAATGCGCGCTCGGCGATGACCGTGTGAGTGTTACTGATATCGAACGGGGCGCGGATGAGGGCGCCGCTTTCCGGATCGCTGCGCTTGGCGACGAGATAGCTGGACGTGGTGCGCACGTCGATGCCGCCGAACGGCAGACGGCCTTTGTAAAAGACGTCGATGCCGCGCGAAGCGCCGTGAGCACCCGACACGACGCGATAGTCGCGTGTTTGCAGCGCGAGGTCGTCGTAACGCTTGTGGTATGCTTCGATACGAAGCATCACCGAGCCTTCACCCGCCTGCACGCCAACGACGACCTGGCGCGATCGCATGGATTGGAGGTCGGACGGAGCGAGGCTGTCCGCGAAGAAGAGCGGATCAGGGACCTGGTGGTACCAGCCTAACGCCCCTGTGATTGTGACGTACTCGGCGACACGCCAGGCCGCGCTGACACGTGGATCCACCGTCGTGCGATCCGTCAGGTCGGAGCGGTCCGTGCGTAGACCAGGCGTTAGGCGCAGCGCATCGGTCGCGCGCCAGTCCAGCTCAACGAAGGCCCCCGTGCGCCTGCTCGTCTCGTTCACCGTGAACAGGGTCGTGCGTGAACCGGGACCCTGGTCATACGGCGCTTTGGGGAGCGAGCCGGCGAGATCGGAATCAAGCTGATTCAGCTCGGCGCCGATGCGCACGAGTAGCGTCGGCGACGTTTCCCACGCCAGCTGCGTGTGGGCCTGATGCTGGTGCTGCCGGGCGTCGAGCGAGAAGGCGCCGTAGCTCTCGTCTCGCGTTAGGCGCCCCTGGGATAGGCTCACGAGCGGCGCGAGACGACCGAAGACGTCACGCCATGTGGCCACGAGGAGGTGCGACGCGACATCGCTGTCAAACGTGCCGGCGAACGACGGCTCGTCCAGATTGACACCGACGAGGTTCGTCTGGTTGATCGCAAACACCTTCAGCTCCGCCGTTGGCCGATACGTCCACGTCCCGCTCGCGCTCACGTCGCGGCCGCGGGGGGGCGGTGTGTACGTCCGCGACGACGCGTTGACGCGCAGGAACGGCGCCAGGTCGAAGCGATTCCCGGCGACGCGCAGCGTTAGGTTCGGGGTTGGACGCCAGGCGCCATCGGCCGAGAATGCCGCGAGGCCCGCGCTCAACGTCGCCGTCGAGCGCTGCGCCGCACCGCGCGTGCGCAAACCGATCACGCCCGACAGTGCGTCGCCATACCGTGCTCCAAAACCGCCTGACGAGAAGAAGATTCCGTCGAGTTGAAAAGGATCGACCGTGCCCACGAACGTTCCGGACGGCGTGAGTAGCTGCACCGGATTGAGCAGCGGCGCGTCGTTGAGAAAAGCTTTCGTTTCGGTGAAATCTCCGCCGCGAACGAAGAGCGCCGTGCCGTCATCCACCGCCTGGACGCCAGGAAGAAGTTGAATCGCGCGATTGATGTCGGCCGCGGTGCCAGGTGTCGTCACAACTTCGAGCGGCGTGAGCGTGGCGCCGCGCTCGGAGCCGGCCGTGTAGGCACCAGCCTGCACGGTGATCGGCGCGAGCACTGGCGCTGATCGTTCCAGCGTCACCACGATCGCCGTCGTGTCTGTGATCACGCGCTCGGACGGCACGAAGCCGATGCGCTTGACGTGCAGGGTAAGCGGCAGCGGTTGGTTCGTGTGAATGACAAATGCGCCGCTGGAATCGGCGAGAACGCCTTCCAACGTCTCCAGAATGAACACGTTGGCTCCGACAACCGGCCCCGCCATCGACCTAACGATGCCGCGCAGCGTCGTGCGCGGGCTCTGCGCCTTTGCTGGCGTGTTCGTGAGGACGAGCGCCGCGATTGACACCAGGCCGGCGCAGCTTCGGAGCGAATTTCGCATGCCGCAGCTTACGCCCCCGCGCTCCCCCGGTTACGGACGATTCGGCGAATACATCCTTTGACTCGGTGAATGGCGCACACGGACCTCTTGACGACAGTCAACGAACGAGCGATCAATTAGTCCATGCTGCGCGCCGAAGTCCGCGTCTACCGCTATTCGTATCGCTATGCGACCCACCGGGCCGCGAGCGGTAGCGTGCGCATGACGTAACTCAGCGCGCTCACCGATTGCCTGGCGGCCCGTGATAAACGGGCCGCCTTTTTTTTCCCCATTGGAGGAATCATGCACGCGCCGTCTGTTTCGCAACCGAATAGTGCGCTGTCCGCCGCTGCCGCCTTTCTCACGACGCAGCCCGAGTCATACCGCGACGAGCAGGACGCGGTATGGGCTGCGTTGTACCGGCGTCGCGTGGCAACGCTGCGAACCACGGCATGCCGAGAGCTGCTGCGGGGCATGGACGCGATCGGCCTCAGTCCTGACCGCGTCCCGCTCTTGAGCGACGTCAATGCTCGCCTGGCTCGCCTAACGGGATGGTCGGCGGTCGCGGTGACCGGATTCCTTCCGGCCGACATGTTCTTCGCCCTGCTTGCTGAGCGGCGCTTCCCCGTGACGGTCAACGTGCGCCGCATGGAGGAGCTCGAATACACACCAGCGCCGGACATCTTCCATGACGTCTTCGGCCACCTGCCGCTGCATTCACATCCGGTCTTCGCGCAATTCCTGCAACGGTTTGGTGAGGTGGCCAGCCGCGCGGTGAACGACACCCAGCGCGAGGCGATGCGACGTCTCTTTTGGTTCACAGTGGAATTCGGCCTCGTGCGCGAGGACGGCGAGCCGAAGATCTATGGGAGCGGCCTGGTCTCATCGGCAGGCGACGGTGCCAATGCGTTAGGCCCGGCGTGCGCCCGGCATCCGTTTTCGTTGCAGCGCGTGATCGACCAAGCGTTCGAGATCGACCATCTGCAGAACACGCTCTTCGTGCTCGACACATTCGACGATCTGTTTGGCGTTCCCGAACAAGCAGCAGCTCTTGTCGGCATCGCGCTCGACGGCGGGCGGCGCGTGGCGTAGCGCACAGCCCGGGGAATACCAGGATCACGGAGTCGACGTCGCACTGCCGTGCGTCGGGCGTTCATGGCATTTCGGGTGTATATCCTTGTGCGGCCGAAACGTAGGTGGTCTCAGCTGCGTCAGGCTGTGTGGAAGCTGGGTGGTGGAGAGGGAATCACAGGGCATACGTTTGACGCAGTGACTCGAGACGCCATGTCGCCTTACGCACCGCTCGACAACTCAGGACTCGCCCTCGTGCTGGGAGGGGGCGGGGCTCGTGGTGCGTATCAAGTCGGCGTACTGCGCGCCATCGCGCGACGCTATCCGGACATCGCATTTCCAATCCTGACGGGCGTCTCCGCAGGTGGCGTGAATACCGCGCACATCGCGTCGTCGCGCGGCAGTATGCAAACGACGCTCGACGATCTCGTTAGGCTGTGGCTCTCGCTGACACCGGAGCAGGTCTACCGCGTCGATCCCTGGACGCTGAGCCGCAATGCCGCGCGATGGGGGTGGCGGCTGTTTGCCGGAGGCCTGGGGGAAGCAGAGCGCATCCGGTCGCTGGTCGATACCGCCCCGCTGCGCGAGTTCCTCGAGCGCGCGCTCGTCTCGGATCCCGATGGGACGATGCCTGGTATCCAGGCCAACATCGCGAGCGGAAAGCTCAGCGCCGTGGCGCTGAGTGCGACCGACTACACCACGGCGCAGTCGGTCACGTGGGTGCAGGGCGAATCGATCGAGTTGTGGGAGCGGCCGCAGCGCAAAAGCATGCGCACGCGCCTAACGCTGGATCACGTCATGGCGTCGACGGCGTTGCCGCTGCTCTTTCCGGCGGTGCGCGTGGGCCGAGACTGGTACGGGGATGGGGGCATTCGGCTGACGTCCCCGTTATCCCCCGCCATTCACCTCGGCGCCACTGGCATCCTAACGATTTCGACGCGATACGACCGCTCGCGCCAGGAAGCAGATCAGCCGCAGGTCCCCGGCTACCCGCCACCCGCGCAGGTGCTCGGCGTGCTGTACAACGCGATCTTTCTTGATCTCATCGATCAGGACGTAATGCGGCTGGAGCGCACCAACCGGCTGCTCGAGCGGCTGACTGACGCGCAGCGCGGGACGTTGCGCATCATTGACGTTCTCGTGATCCGCCCCTCGCAGGACCTCGGTCGACTGTCGCGCGAATACGAGCCGCGTCTGCCAAAAGGATTTCGCTTCCTGACGCGCGGGCTCGGTACGCGACGAACGTCGAGCCCCGACATCTTAAGTCTCGTCATGTTTCAGGAAGACTACCTTCGCCGGCTCATCGAGCTCGGCGAGGCGGACGCCGAGGCGGACGCCGATCGCATCGACAAGTTCATGGCGATTCGGCGCGAGCGAAACGCCGCATAACGGCGAAACGCCGCCGGGTGTGATCGTGATGCCATGGCGTGACTGAGTTGATGCGGACTCGTCAAACCGCTGGTTGATCAGTGCATTACATGTGATACTTCGCTCGGTGGCAACGGGCGCGCGATGACCTGACGGTTCTGAAACGCGTACTGAAACCACCGATCACTATCGCGGCTCAGCTTTCACAGCTGAGCCGCTTTTTTTTGGTGACTATGCAGATCCGCCGGATCGACGCGCCGATCTGTGCGCCTCAGGTTTTCGTTAGTCCGCCCACACTTCGTAAAGCATGACGTGTCGGTCACTTGCAACACGCTCCAGAGCGACGGCCGCAGGTGCGGAAGAAGTCGCCTAGCAAATGTTCGGGGATGTTCGCGAGGAGCGGCCAGTCGATCCGTCATAAGTCGTTGGCTCGCTTTTTCTTAGGTTGCTGTCACGCAGCTGTTCACAATCGTCACCAGCATGGCACAAGTGCTGCTCAGGTTGCTGGTCGCTCAGTCGCCGAGTAATCGGAAAATGATCCGGGGATCATGGGGCCCGGTTATTCGGCGGCTGCGGCGCCACTAAAGTCCTTGCACCCTGCTCGATGCGCCTCCTGCCTACCCTGGCCGTCGTTGTCGCTACGGCAGCGATCACCGACATCGCCGCCGCTCAGCCGATCGGCCTGAGATTCCAGTCCGGTCCATCGTCACCGGCGGTGACTGGATACGGGTACTACGTTGGCCCGTTCTCGGGGACTGTCACCTCGAATCCGACGCTTCCGACAATCAGTCTGTTCTGCGTCGACATTCTCAACGCCGTAACGTGGAATCAGACCTGGAATGCGAACGTGACGTCGCTGAGCCTCTCGAGCATCGGCAACACACGCCACGGCACCGGCGCGCTCGACAACTATCGCAAAGCCGCCTGGCTGACGACGCAGTATTCACTGAATAGCACGACGCAGTGGGCCGGTATTCAAGCGGCCATCTGGAATCTGCTAAATCCTGGCTCGCCCAATGGCGGCACTCAGGAAACGCACTGGTTGAACCAGGCGAACTCTTTTGCATCGAGCTCCGGATACTCGACGTACAACTGGGGCCAGTTCTACGTCCTAACGCCTGTGGGTGCCGCCGGCCTGGCGAAGGGCGGTGGCACACAAGAGTTCATCACGACCTCACCTTACGTGACGCCGGAGCCGGCTACGCTGCTGCTCCTCGGCACCGGCTTGCTTGGGATCGTCGGCTTCGTGGTGGTGCGCGGCGTTCGCGTCTAGCTAGTCGACTGCTCCGTGCAACGAGGGCCGGGGACTACAACCCGGCCCGTTGCGTTTTCGAGCGTTGCGTGCAACGCTAGTCGGCAGTCGATCCGACGTTCGTATCTTTCGATTTTTCAGCTTCTTAGCGCGGTAGCCCATGCCAGATTCGAGCGCACAGGCAGTTCGCACTAGACTCGCATCGTTGGCCGTACCGACGTATGTGATCGCGGCGCTCCTGGTGGTCACGCCGCTTGGCGACTTTGCTTCTGGGGTGTGGCCGTGGCGCGTGGCCGCGCTCGATTGGCGTTTCGCGTCCTCGGGACTGTTGTCGGGCTTTTTACTCACACCGCTGCTTGGGGCCCTGATCGCCATCGTCGTGGCGGCTGCGCGGGGAAGCGAGCGTCTTTTGCGGGTTCTCGGTGTCGCGACGCTAGTCGCGGGAGGCCTGTGCGTCGTGGTGCTGCTCGCATTCATCCTGGATGCCATTCAGCTCAACGCCAGCATCCCGGCTCCGCAGCGGCGGGCGTTTCTGGACGCCTCGGTCAAGGCGTTTCTCAAGTATGTGATGGCTTGCGCGGCCTGCTACTGGTTAGGCACCCGGGCCTACAGGCTGGGCCGGTGGAGCGTCCCGGAAGGCGCCAGCGCGCCTCGCAGCACCATCGTCATCGGGTCGAGCAGTAGCGGAGACGTGGCGGCGTCCTAGGGCGGATGGTGACATACGTCGTCACCCGAGAGTTATGCGAGTGTCAGAGTTGTATCCGATAGGGTTGCCCGGTGTATAACCGCCGCACATACTGCGACAGCGCGCTCGCCTCGGCCTGAGAGAATGACGGCGAGCAGCGGCTAGAGTCAGACATGCTATTCGACCGGATTCTCGAAGGGCAAAAGCCGCATTACTCGTGGGCTCTTTTCACCGAAGGGCCACTGGCGAGCACGTTGGTGCACGCGCTGATCATTGGCGGGATGTTATTCGCTACGCGGCACGAAACCGGTCTGCAGGAGCTCGCGGAGAATTTCACGGCGCCGCAATTTCTGATTCCCAAAGACAAGGTTCCTGGTGACCGCGCTATGCGCGAGCGGATCACGACGATGCCGTTGGATGCGTTCGCCGGCATGGGCTTCGAGCGCTCGGGAGCGCCTAACGACGCAGAGCTGAAGATCAAGAAGCAAAAAGGTCAGGAGGATCAGATCGAGTTAGGCGAGCTGGCCGTGGCACCGCAGCGGCCGACGTTCATCTCCATCGATTCCGTCTACACCGAGCTTGAAGTCGACACGGCTGCTGCGCGTTATGACGGCAGCGCGGCTCCGCCGTATCCGCCGTCGATGCTGGAAAAGCGGCAGGAAGGCCAGGTCGTGGTGCAGTACGTTATCGACAGCATGGGACGCGCCGATTTGAATTCGGTGACGATCATGCAGGCGACGCATCCGGATTTTGCGACGTCTGTACAGGTCACGCTCCCGCACATGCGCTTCCGGCCGGCGAAGATCGGTCCCCGTAAGGTGAACCAGCTCGTGCAGCAGCTCTTCTCGTTCAAGATCCAGGACACCACGAGCGTCGCAAAATCGACGGCACCGCGCAAACCGTCGCCGTAGTTGCCGTCGGGCAACCGGCGGACTACACTAGCGCCGGTTTTTCTTTGAGAGCGTGCGTATGCGCGCCTGCGCAGCTAGGCAGTCTCCTCATCGCGTCGCGGTTCTTGTGACCCTGGCCGTGCTCGCTTGCGAACGAGCGAGCGCGCGCGCAGATGACTCCGCCGTGCCCACGAATTCCGCCGCCAGCGCCACGCCTGAAAGCAGTCAGCCGGGTTGGAAGGTTTTGTTCGACGGATCGAGCACCGAGGCCTGGCGAGGGTACCGGCGGAGCGACCTTCCCGGTGGCTGGCAAATCGTGGACGGCGCCCTAACGCGGGTTGCCAACGGCGGTGATATCGTCACGCGCGAGCAGTTCGACGACTTCGAGCTCGAACTGGAATGGAAGGTGGCCCCGCGCGGCAATAGCGGCGTCATGTTTCGCGTGACGGAGGAGGATTCTTCTACGTACCGCACGGGCCCCGAGATGCAGGTCCTCGACGACGCGGGCCATGCCGACGGCAAGTCGCGCCTAACGGCTGCTGGTTCGAATTACGCGCTGCATGCGGCGCCAGCCGGCGTCGTGAAAGCTGCCGGTGAATGGAATCAGGCACGCCTCGTGGTGCGTGGGGCTCATGTGGAGCACTGGCTCAACGGGCGGAAGGTTGTTGAGTACGAACTGTGGAGCCCGGAATGGGAAGCGCTCGTGAAAGCAAGTAAGTTCGCGCAGTGGCCAAGGTATGGACGGGCGAAACGTGGGCACATCGCGCTACAGGATCATGGGGATTGGGTTGCGTACAGGAATATTCGTATTCGGTCGTAGTGGCCTAACGACTTAGTTGCTCGTTGCGAGCAGACCCCTGGGAGGATTTATGCATCGGCGCGCGTTCGTTGGCGATCTCACTCGGGCTGGAGTGGCAGCTGCCGTTCTACCGCGCGTTGGATTCGCCAATCGCGTCGCTCGTCGCAGCGACGCGCTCAACGTCGCCTGCATCGGCATCGGCGGTATGGGGATGAGCGATGTGCGCGGGCTTGCGGCGCTGCCGGACGTCAACATCTACGCGCTTTGCGATGTGGATCTGAAAGCGGGCGCCGAGGCGTTCGGTCTCTTCCCCAAAGCCAAACGCTACCGCGACTATCGCGAGATGCTCGCGAAAGAAAGCAGCATCGACGCCGTCGCCATATCGACGCCGGACCACTCGCACGCCGCAGCCAGCATTCTCGCGCTGAAGGCCGGCAAACACGTCTACTGTCAAAAGCCGCTCGCGCGCACGTTAGGCGAGGTTCGCGCTGTGATGGCGGCCGCCAGAAACGCGAAGGGCTCCACGCAGATGGGAAATCAGGGGCATGCGGGTGAAGGCGTGCGCCTGATGCGGGAGTGGTTCGAGGCGGGGCTCATCGGCACAGTGCGCGAAGTGCATCTGTGGACGGACCGGCCGATCTGGCCGCAAGGCATCGACCGTCCCACGGAAGCGCACATTGCGCCTCCCACGCTGGACTGGGATCTCTGGTTAGGCCCCGCGGCGCAGCGTCCGTATCATCCCGCGTACGCACCCTTCCGATGGCGCGGCTGGTGGGATTTTGGAACTGGCGCGATGGGTGACATCGCCTGTCACGCCATGGACGCGGCATTCTGGATTCTGGGATTGCGATTTCCGACGCGCGTGGAGCCGGAGACGTCGACGGCATTCCCGGAAACGGCACCGCGCGTGTCGCGTGTGACGTTCCACTTTCCGGCGGCTGGCAGCCGCCCCGAAGTGAGACTGGTGTGGCGTGACGGTGGCCTGTGGCCGGCCAGACCTAACGAGGTATCGAGCGACGCGAAGTGGCCGCCGCAGAATGACGGCGGACAGCTATGGCTCGGCGACGGCGGCAAGATGATCGCCGGCATTTACGCCGACAGTCCTCGCCTGCTCAACGCGGACCAGGACGCGGCAGTCAAGGCAAAACCGCTCCCACAGAAGTACGAGCGTGTGAAGAATGTCTATGCCGAATGGATCGACGCCTCCCGCGCAGGGAAGCAGGCGGGCTCCAACTTCGCCGACCACGCCGGGCCGCTCACCGAGATGATC
>JBFMFA010000023.1:0-13480 GCA_040753195.1 Gemmatimonadota bacterium
CACGTCCCCCCCCATCGAAGCGTACACAACTATACGGGTCGCACGCGCTGCAGGCACGCGGCTAATCGGCCTCGGCTTTCTTATCCAATTAATTGACGCAAAGCGGCGACTGTTTTCGCTCCCGTCCAAAGCTCTAGGACCCCGGGCTACTTGAGTTGCCGTGGATTGCCACGCCAACCACGCTGCGCTCTTCCTCGTTCAGATGGAGGCTTGTCTATTATATTAGACAGATGTACTATATATCGGACATCTGTCCGATAACGCATACAGTGAAATCGCCGCGGCAAGCACAGAGCGCCCTCAAAACACCTCTGAACAGCATCCTGGGGACGGAGGCGAATGTGCGCTTGCTCAGAGCCCTCACACTCGCCCAGACCCCCGTCGCGTCCGGCGAACTCGCGCGGCGAGCACGCCTCGGAAGGACGAGCATCTACCCCGCGCTCTCGGCGCTCGAACGACAAGGGATTATCGAGTTCGTTGGTGCCGGCGCTCAACGCCAAACGCAGTTTCGTCAGGAGCATCCGCTCGCAAGCGCGATTCGCGAGCTGTTCGCTGCGGAAGACCAACGGGTCGCCGCATTCGTGGCAGCGCTGCGTGCAGCATTGAAGGACGTCACACCTCCGCCCCTCGCCGTTTGGCTAGAAGGAATGGACGCCGAGGCTTCGTCTACGAGCGACACAGTTCCTCTCTTCATTCTCGGCCCACCTAAGTCGCTGACTGAGACCGTGGATCAAGTGACGGAACGCGTGGTGCCGGTAGAACGATCCTATGGCGTTCACTTCGATATTCAGAGCCTAACGCGGAGCGAGCTGGACGCGCGCGCCAATGCGTTAGGTCGTCTGCAGGAGGCGGAACTCCTATACGGCGTACCGCCGACGGGGTTGTTAGCCAAAACCATTTCGAGCAAGAATCAACCGCGATTGCACGATGAACAGGACGCGCGGGCGCGACGCTTGGCCGTCGCCATTGCAGCCAAACTAAAATCGGACCCTGGCCTCATAACCGTCGCGCGTCGCCAACTAGCGAAACGCTCGAAGGAAGCCTCAGCACGTGAACAACGAGAACTCAAAGAGTGGTCACGGCTGCTGAGCGTGATGTCGCCCGCTCGTTTGCGACAATTCCTGGTCGAAGACAGTGAGCGGGCAAACCGTTTACGTCAGAGCCTTCCAGGTCTTGGGCTGCTAACGCCCTCCGAACGCGAAGCGGTGCTGCGCAGCAGCAGCGATGAAGAGGCGCGCGCCGCCGTAGCCCCCAAGTGACTCGCGAGGAACCGGAGCACGCGATTCGAGCGGCATGCGACGTCGCTGGCGATACCGAGGGATATGTCTTCGGCTCACAAGCAATCCTCGGCCAGTTTCCTGATGCTCCGAATGCACTGAGGCAATCGATGGAGGCCGACATTGCCCCGGTGCGCGCGTCGAACAAAATCGACGCTATTGATGCGAGCCTGGGAGAACTCTCACAATTTCACAACGCGTTCGGCTTCTATGTCCACGGTATTTCTGTGGAAGTTGCGGTTCTGCCTAACGGTTGGAAACAGCGAGCTATCGCAGTCCGCAATCAGAACACGCGAAACATGACTGGCTGGTGCGTCGAGGCGCACGACCTCGCGGCGAGCAAACTGGTCGCTTATCGCGAGAAGGACAGAGATTTCGTCCGAGTCATGCTTGTCGAAGGTCTTGCAGATCCAAAACAACTGCTTCAGCGCATTGATCAACTTCCGAGTTCGGACCGGCTTCCGGGCGAGTTGCGCCGGACGATTATCACTTGGGTTAAGGGAATCAAGCGCGACATGGGTCGCATCTAGCCTTTACGCTGACCACGAATTGATCGGTCCAACGCGGATGCCATCTCGCGCTCGCTCAGTGCGCAAAAAAAAAGCAATAAGTGCTTCGGGCTGTTTCTCATTGAAGCGGTCCTGCGCGATCCATTCCCCGGCACTAGAAAGCCCGAACGCTTGAAGGGAATGGCCGCCGATACTTGGTCACGCCGAATTACCGACGAGCATCACCTTGTTTATGTGGTGCTGGACGATCGCATCTATTCGTCCAGGCGCGCTATCACTACTGAGTAATCCCGTCAGGGAACTTCAAAGCCTTCCCGTCGCGCGGCGATCGCTAGGCGCTCGTCGAGTGTGTGCAGTGTTGCCCCACTCTTTCGCGGGTCCGACCAGAAAAGGGCCGCGCCCAATTGGAGTGCGTCCGCTGCGCGCAGTTGATGCACACGAAGTAGTCGCTGCGCGACGCTCTTTACCGCTTCGACATCGACAATGACGTGACTGGCTGCCATGAATTCTGCCGCCCGGGCATCTACACCGTATACATCCTCCTCGGCGATCGTATTCGTGCGCACGAGGCGCCAGAGCGCAGATGTCACTTCGACCGGCGTTAGGGTCCATGCGACAACGCTGCCATCAGCAGCGAACCAGCGATCGACCTTCTCGGATGTGCTCTGCCTAACGAGCAATGGTACAATCGCTGAGCTATCCCAGAACCTCAACGGCCCGACTCACGCTCGGCGAGTACCGCGGCCAGCAAGTCCCCTTTGAGAGCCGGCCTGCTTTCAAGCCAACCGCTTGGAAAGGAGGAAAGTGGCGCGCGCATGGCTCCCACTCGTACGAGTTCGCTAACGTGAGCCGAGCCTCCCTCCTCACCGATGACGGGCTCGCGAATCGGTTCAATCCGCGCGATCGCGCGGTCGCGATCGTACACGAGGACCGACTGCCCGCGACGCACGTAGCGCAGAAAGTGGCTCAGGCGGTTCTTGAGTTCGGATATGCGCGCCTTCTTCATGGCTATAAGATAGCTAGATTGATAGCCCGCTCAAGGCCACAATAACTCCGTTATGGGCGGGTGCGGTGCTTGAGGACGTTCGTTCAGGCTGGTGGCTGCGCGGCGCACGGCGCAGTTCGTCCGTGGGCGTTGGGATGCTGCGGCCGCGTGGCTAATCGCTCCACAGCGCCTCTCGCGGCGACGTGCGCAAAACGCGGACTGTAGGGAACCACGTCGCGAGCAACACAACCGAGACAATCGCCACCGAAACCATCACGCCAATCACGACCGTTACCCACAGCTCGACCGGGAAGTAGTACCGGAAAACGAGGCCAACGAACAGCAGCAGGGGCGCCGCGATGAGCGCGCCGATGCCGAGCTGCCGGCCCCCTTGCCCAACGAGTAGCCGCGTCAGATTTGCGTCCGACGCGCCGAGCGCCCGTCGCACGCCCACCTCGCGTGTGCGCAGACCGATGTTACGCGACATCAACCCATAAGCGCCCGCTACCGCCAGCAGTAGAGCGAACGCGAAACATGCGCTAAAGAGGCGCGTGACACTCGCTGCAAGGAAACCGGCCTGCTTGATGACCGCTGTCATGAGCTGCACGCCATCGGGAAGCATACGCGGATCGACGGCTGTAAACGCCTGCAGCAAGGCCTCACGCGCCGCCAGCTCGCTGGAGCGATACCTAACGAGAACGGAGGCGAACGGCTCCCCTGTCTGCAACAGCGGAATGTGGATCGCGTCGGCGCTACGCGTGCGAGCGAGAGGGTGGCCGAGCGGCACGTCGCTCACGACCCCGACGATTGTGCGCCAGGTACTCGTGTCGCCCACAGCCGTTAGGCGGATCTCCTCCCCCACGGGCGATCGCTGGGGCCAATACCGCCGAGCCAGCGATTGGCTTATGACCGCGACAGGCATCGTCGAGCCATCATCCTCGACCCGCAGCGACCGCCCTTCGACGAGTTGCACGCCCATGATCCCCAGGTCGCCCAGTTCGGCTAGCACATGAGACGTGGGCCGCTCCCCGCCACGCCGATCGTCTCGTGTCGCGAACGCCCCAGCACGCGAGGCGATGTCGGCCAGCGTTCTCCGCAGCAGGACGCCGTCCAGCGGTTCCTGCTCTGCAAGTCGGTCGTGCACCGCGCGAAAGATAGCGCTACTTCCTGCACCGGTGTCGTCGCCGTTAGGCGCCTCGACGCCTGCTTGAAGGATGCGTGCCGGATCGTATCCCACGTCAACGTCGACGACGCGCTGCGCGATCAGCCCCGACATGACGCCGAAAAACATGAGCACAGTGACTGTCGTGACCTGCGTAATCACAAGAGCCCGGGAGAGACGGCCTTCGTGACGAGATCCGGCGCGCGCGGTGCCGTCCTGCATTACGGCCCGGACATTCGTTCGCATTGCGCGAAGCGACGCGACACCGCCGAGCAACGTGATGGCGATCGTGACGAAGCCTCCCGCCGCCAGCAGAGTCATGCTGTCCATCTGCCACACCCACCAGAACGCAAGATTGTCAGGCATGTTTGCCTGTGTCCACTGCGTGATGGCGTTGAGCCCCCATGCCGCCGCCGCGGTACCAAAGAAGCCGCCGGCCAGGCAAAGAATTATCGTCTCCCACATCCCCTGCATAACGAGGCGCCCCGTTGATGCGCCAAGAGCAACGCGCACGGCGGTCTCCTTTACGCGCTCATTGGCCCGTGCCAGGAGCAGATTGGTCACGTTCACGAGCGCGAGCAGCAGGATGAGAAACGCAATCAGGTTGAGGCTGCCGAATACGAGCGCGCGCTCTTCGCCGAACTGCACGGAAGGAAAAGACTCGACGGCAACAGCGATTCTCTGGCGCGAAGTATCGCGTGCTGCGACGAGACGCTGCAGCATCCTGCTGGCCTCGGCGGCTGCACGGCGATGAGAGATATCATCGCCAAGTCGACCCACCAGACGCAGCGACTCGCGTCCCGCTTGCGCCGCCGTCATCGTGTGCGCCGGGAGCGGAAGCCACGCTTCCGATGCCACCGGGAAGCCGAAGCCGCGTGGCATCACGCCAACCACGCGTGTTTCGACGCCGTTGATCGGCACGAGCGAATTGATCACTCGTACATCTGCGGCGAAAACGGCCTCCCACGTACGCGATGAAAGGACGATGACTGGTTCCGCGCCGAAAGCGGCGTCGGATGGCAGGAGGAAACGTCCCAGGAAAGCAGGGGTTCGCGCGACCGCGAACAACACAGGGTCGGCAACCGTGGCACCGACCACGCGACGCGTACCTTCCCGTCCCACGATAAGGTCGCGACTCGTGTAACCCCCCACGTCATGCAGCGTCGTCAGTGAAGCGCGCAGTGCCGGAACATCTGCCGCATCGATTGGTTGGCGGCGGCCGTTTACGAGTGCGTCGATGCGCACGATCCGGTCACCTTCGCCTAACGGCAGTGCCCGGATCATCGCTGTGTACAAAAACGAAAAGGTGAACGTGCTCAGTCCGAGTCCGCCGGCGAGAACCAGCACCGTGAGCAATGAGAAGCCTGGGCTGCGCAGCAGAAGGCGCAACGCGTAGCGGATATCCTGAGCGTACATCATCTGAAGTCGCACGGTAGAAGTATGGGCTCGTTCCTGCATGCCGGCGCGGATCGCAGCAGTGAGTTCGCGCAGCAGCAGGCCAAGCGGCACGGCGCCGCGTTGCGAGGCTGCGACCGCAATGCGTTCGCTGAACGTGGCCGTCATCTCCACGCGCCATCGCTCGCGGAATTCCTTCGGGAAGGCGTGCAGTGTCACGCGATAGACGAAGTGCCACCAAGAGCGGCGCGCGAGTGTCATCGTTCAGCTCGGAATGATTCGGATCGCGCGCGCGGCGGCGACCAGGGCGGCCATGCGACGCGCTTCTTCCACGAGGGCGCGTCGGCCGTGGCTGGTGATCGCATAGAAACGGCGGCGTTCGTCTTCGCCCGGCGGGCCCTTGGTCTCGCGTACGCATTTCTGCTCGAGCAGGCGCTGCAGCGCGCGATAGAGCGTCCCGGTTTCTACCCCCGCTTCTCGGCGGGCCTCGATGTCTCGCAGGATGGCGTAGCCGTGGCGGACTCCGGCCGCGAGAGCGAGGAGGATCTGGAACTCGATGGATCGCATGGCGACGCACTACGTGTGCGGCGCAGATAGGTGTCACGCAAGCCAAAACGCAGCACGCGTTAGACTCGAACCCCCGGTCGTGCAGGCTCGCTACGTAGTCGTTGCGTGCATTTGCTCACGAGGAGCGCCGGCACTTCGGGGCAGCCATCGCGCTGTCGCATTGCGTGCCGCCCGCCGCGGCGGTAAATGGCAGTACTGCCCAGACACGTCTAGTCTTCTTGATCGCCTCGTCGCGCGCCAATCGAGCGCTCCAGTGAGCTCGCCATTACGCACTCAGCGCGCAACGACTCGATGAGCGCCTCGGCCTGCTTCGTTTGCATCGTCAGCGTCCCTGAACGTTCGAGCACCTGATCGAGCACCGCGCGCTGAGCAGCCAACAGCTCCAGCGACGACTTAACGTCCCGCGCCAACGCATCCGCACGCGCCACCCGCTGCTCCAAGCGCTCCACCTGCTTCTTCCTCTCCGCAAAATCCTCCATCGCCGCGCCAGTCTTCGTTAGGCGCTCCTGCATATCATCCAACAACGCCCGCGCCCCTTCCACATCGCGCTGCGCCGCCGAAATCGCCTTGATATCCTTCGCGCTCCGCTCCGCAACCTCGAACACGCGCTTCACCTGCGACTCCACCGCATCAATAGTGGCCTGGCGACCAACAATCTGATTCAACGCCTGCGACAGACTCGCATTCGCCGCCTCCGCCTTCCCAAGCAACTCCTCGAGATGCGTTAGGCGACGATCGACATCGCTCAACGCCGCCGCGCGCGCCTCCAGATCCCGCGCCACATCCGTCACACTCGACGAGCGCTTCTCCGCGTCATCCAGCTGCACCGAAATCTCCAGGCTCAGCTCCTCCAACCGCCGCGCCGTATCGGCCGCCTCCTTCCGCTCCTCACTCGCCTTCGTTAGGTGCTCCGCCGCCTTCTCCAACGCACCCTGACGCTGATCCAGTTCCTGCCCGAGAATCCGCACCCGCTCGCTGAACGCATCAACCTGACGCGCCTGCTCCTCCAACGCCTCGAGCGACTTGCTCACGCTATCCATGCGCGTCTCGGCAGCATCAACCTCGCCGACAACACCAGCGATGGTCGTCGACACGCGCTCAGCCTCGCCCGCCTGACGCGACAGATCGACAAACCGCGCCTCGGCCGCATCCATGCGCGACTTCACACTCGTGCTGCGCTCCTCCAGCTGCGCCGCCACTACCTCCATCGCCGCCAATCGGTTATGCAAGCTATCCATGGAGTCGCCGCGCTTATCGATCAGCGCGATCGACGCATGCACGCGATCCACATCTCTGCCTAACGTGTCGACCTTGGGACGCATGCGATCGAGGCTCTCCACCTGATCCTTCAGCCCCTTCATCCGCTCATCCGCCTCGGCCAACCACTGCTTCGTCTCAGCATGCACATCACGCAGCCGAGTCATCTCGCTCGCGGCGGTGCGCACCTGTTCCAGTCCGTCGTTCACCATCTCCTTGGCTCCAGTCAACGTGGCAAGCCCGCGCGCCACGTCTTCAACGGTAGGCCGCAGCTCCTGCACGCGTTCCGACTTCTCGTTCAACTCGCGCAGCTTGTTCTCTAGCGCACCAACGTCATCACGCACGGCGCGCAAACGCTCCGCCTGACCGGAGATGCGGTTAATGTCACCCGTTAGGTGCTCAATCTGCGTCGCCAGCGCGCGTGAACGTGCTTCTGTCTCGCTAACCGTGTTCACCATCGCATCGAGTCCGGAGACGCGCGACTCACACTCGGTCACCGACCCGCGCAGCTCGGCGATACGCTCTGCCGTCGCTTCAAGGCTGCGATTCTCGAACTCAAAACGCTCGGTGCTCGAGCGAATCTCCTGCCGCAGATTGCCTAACTCGCGCGACGCGTCACGCTCGGCCGCATCCAACGTCTGCTGCTGCGACGCAATCTCGGCGCTACGCGCCAGCACGGTCGTGTGCAGCGCCTGCACCTCAGACATCTTCGCTTCCAACGAAGCCAGAAGACGCGATTGCTCTTCCTGACCGCGAATCGCCGCGGCGAGCTGCGTATTGAATCCGGAAACCTGCGCCGCCTGCGCAACCGCGCGCTCGATCATCTCACGCTGCGATTCGATCGCGGCGGTCTTCTGGAACACCTGATCAGCTGTGGCCTTGAGAACCGCGAGGTGGTGCTGCGCGTCCGGAATTCCACTCGCCAAGCGCATGAGCGCCTCCAGCGCTTCATCGGCAGCCTTCGCGCGACGCTCGACGGTGTCCATCTTGTTCGCGGCATCCTGATGCCGCTTGTCGAGACCATCTAGTCGGATTGTCGCGTGTTTGTGCGCGCGCAGCACGTCGTCGTGCACGGTGCGCAGGCGCGAAATATTCTCCGTGAGGTCGCGCACCTGCGAACGGACCGTCGCCGCCTCCTTGTTCATGCTGGCGAACTGCGCGTTCAGCTCATCGACGTGATCGAGATGCGCCTTCAGTTCGAGCACGGCCTGGATCTTCTCGCTCAGCGACTCGATCGACGACGTCACCTTGGTCGCCTCGGCGCTCACCTCCGTGATGGCGGCAGTGGCGCGCTCCTGGGCCGCTGACTGCTCGGCTGACCGCGACCGGATCTGCTCCAGCTCCGCGGCTGCCCCTTCCATAGAAGCCATCTTTCCCTGCAGCTCCTCAATGCGCTGCTGCATCGCCACGAACTGCTCGACCTGTTCCCCCGATTCGAGTGACCGGAGTAGTTCGGCGGCGCCTTCGGCCCGCTGAATCAGCGCCTCGAGAGCTGCCGTGTCGAATTTGGGAGTTGCTAGGGCGGCGGGGGTTGCATCCTGAGCAGGCCGGCGGGCCATGCTCTTCTTGGAGCCGAGGAAGGAGATCATCTGTTTTGCGAGCTCTGACGGGTGGCGGGAGGGTGATTCGGCCGCGCAGTGGTCGCTGCTGCTACCGCAAAAGCAAAGACGGCTGGCAGCGGATGTCGTCACCGCGTGCGCTGATACCGCTGTGAACGAGACCGGCGTCACAGCCACCCTGCGGTTGGTGACTTGCGCGACCGCGTTTCCGTGCGCCACGCGGCCCAAGACCGACCGGTTCCAGCCGATCGCTCGTTAGGCGCCACCAGCTAATACCGGCACATGTCGTCGGACCTGGCCCCGCGCGGCAGATAATGCGAGCACCAACTCCGCGGGCGTGGCGGCGCCGCCGGCACCAGGCGAGCCGATTGACTCGAGGGATCCAAATGACAGTACCGACCCTGGTTTCATATCCGGTAAGACTGTTTAAACGCAACGCAGCGATGCGGCGTCTAATACCTCCCACGCTCCGGGCTTGAGGAGGCGACGCCATGCTGACTCTGCTGATGTTCGCAACGATGACGCACTTAGTGCAGCCGACGACTGTCGCCTACGTGAACTACAACGTCGTTCCGATGGACTCCAATCGCGTGCTCACGCGCCACACAGTTGTGGTGCGCGGCGGTCGCATCATGACGCTCGGCGCAGTTGGGCAGGTCACTATTCCAGCCGGTGCGCAGGTCGTCGACGGTCGCGGCGTGGACTACCTCACGCCGGCACTGGCGGACATGCACACGCACAGCATCGACGCGAACGAATTGAAAACGTTCGTCGCGAACGGCGTGACCACGATCCTGAACCTCGCCCACAGCCCCGCCGATTTCGTCACGCGCGAACGGCATCTATATGGATCGGGCGAACGGCTCGGTCCGCAGGTCTTCGAAGCGCTGCGCGTCAATTGGCCGTACGGCGGCGCGCCGGGCGTCGCGACGAAAGGAGAAGCCCGTGCCGCGGTGACAATCGCGCAGCAACAAGGCTATGACTTCATCAAGGTGTATTCGTTCCTCACTGACTCGGTACACGAGGAACTTTTCGCCGCTTCTCGTCAGGCAGGGATGACTGTCGTCGGTCACCAGACCTACGACATCGGACTGTACACGGCCTTTCGTCGTGGACAGCGTATGGTCGCGCACGCCGAAGAGTTCTTGCCAATCATCGGCGATGCGGGCGACACGAGCGCAATGAAAACGGTCATCGACAGCGTGAAGCACTACGGCGTCTGGGTGACTCCGGGTCTGTCGACGTATGAGGCGATCGCCGCGATCTGGGGAAAGCCGATACAACTCGTGATGTACACGCAAGCAGCTGACGCACGTCTTCTGAGCGCGAGCACGATGGCGATGTGGCAGGGCAATCGGCTGACGCGACAAAACGGCAGCGTCAACAATCGTTATGCGGCATTCGTGGAACTCACCCGGCGCATGCACGCCGCCGGCGTCCCGCTCTTGTTAGGCACCGACGCTCCTGGCGTGCCGGGGATGTTCCCCGGGCTCTCGGTCTTCGAGGAGTTGCGCCTGCTGCAATCGGCGGGACTCTCGCCCTTCGAAGCGTTAGCGACGAGTACTCGCAACGCAGGGAATTTCATGACCCGTTTCGCTCCCGGCGTGGTCCCGTTCGGGACCATCACGGTAGGTGCACGCGCGGACTTCATCATCACCGAGCGCAGTCCCCTGAAAGACCTCACCGCGCTGCGTTACCCCAAAGCTATCGTTAGGCTCGGCGTCGCCCGTACGCCGGCAGCGATTGTCGCGCAAGCGACCACATCCCAGTAGAACGCTAGAAACGGCCGCGCTCGCGCAGCGTTGAGCTGGCGCCCGCAACAGAGTCCGCCGATCTCCCCGAATCGGTAGCGACACGCTCGACGTCCGAGGAGTCCGACGCACCGTTAGGCACACGCCAGAGCGCCCACTCGACACGCCGCTCTACCACGGCACCTTTCACTCTGCGCTCGTTGCCGTTGAGATCCCCGCTTCCAGTCTTCACCTCCACGAACACGACTTTGCGTACGTTCCCTTCGCTGAGCCCGTCGAAGACCACGAAGTCGATCGGATCGCCGATGAAGCGCGCATCCCTGGGGTTGTAGCCGAAGCCGGCAAGGTACGGCGCGACTCGCTCCAAGACCCGCCCCGTTACCGCCGCATGGCTTCCCTTGATCGCCTCGCGACTGATGGACTGCGCGTGCTCGGCCTTCCAGCGCTCGAACCTGAGCTGCGCGCGTAGCTCGATCAAGCGATAGGCGACGAAGATGATCACGATGATCGCAAGAACACCCGCCGCCATGAACTGAACGGTCATTGTCATCCCTCGATGATCAACGTGGTTGTGGCGATTGACCGAGCAAAAAAGTAAGTGCTTGAGGCAGCCGCGCACCCCAGGCTGCCGCCGTGTGGGTCCCGCCCTCGACGACAGTGAACTGTTCGCGGAAAAGGAAGAGCGGCGTGCTCTCCAGAAGGAACATCCCGAACTTCCCCGGATATCGCAGGACTGCGGTCAAAGCCGCGATGCCGCCGTAGGAAGATCCACCGATACCAGTCGTCGCCGCGCCGTCCAGGACACGAAAATCAGGCTATCGAGCGTGCGTGGGGCGTTCCAAAGCCGCGGCGAGAAAACGGCAAAGCCGTCGTTGAAATACAGCACGGGGTAGCGGCGTGACGCGCCACGGCTCTCATCCGCGCGGCAGATAAACACGAATCGCGCGTGTGTCGCCAAGTATCTGACTCGTGAACTGGTGGACAATGACACGCGACGTGTCAGCGTGCGCCTGCGCGGGAGCACCTGGCGTCAGCGTGGCGCCGAGGCGGCGAATGCTCTCGCGCGTTGGGAAGTCGAGGAGTGGGTCCGGATCTTCCGACGTCAATCGCATGGCGTGCTGCACATGTTCTCGCGCGCTCGTGGAATCGCGCATGCGCAACGCACTCGCCGCAAGCGCAAAATGCGCGCGACTCGATCGTGGGTACATCCGCACGCGCAACGCGGCCAACTCATGCCGTTGCGCACCGCTCCTGTCGCGACCTTCGCCTAACCACGCGTTGAGGTTGGTGAAGTACTCATTCGGAATCGGCGCTGAATCCGTCGGAAGTCTTGCGGCAACGAATGCTGAGATCGCGCTCACTCCCGCGCTGTCGATCAACCGCTTGAAGCCCGCCAGCGACGGCGGAGCGGGCGTCGCGGGCCTAACGCGGACGCTGAAAAGCTGCGGTGCCGCGGCAGGGGGCGTCAGCGCCTCCAGCCATCGCAGCGCGTCCTCATCCCGCTTGAGATGCGCACTGTAGAAGCGCTCGACGATGCGTGCTCCCCACTCGAAGCCGAGCACTGTATTCCCGGGCGGCGGGCCGATGATGCGGGGAATTGTACGCTCCAGCATCCCGTAGTCGAGGAACCAGAACTCGCCCATCGTCGGAAAGTGCACGATGCGGCGAGGTGCGTAGCGATACAGATCGAGTCGCGCCGCGTCGACACTTGGGTGCGGCGCCGTGATCGCGAGCATCGGAACATTCACGCGGCCAATGTCAAACAACGGTGTGCGCATGAGCAGCCGTTGCTCACCCTCGGTTGTTATGCCGCCCTCGAGGCTCACGAACGCCCGGATCGCCGGAGTGCGCATTTGCAGGGCGAGCGCTCCGGTGGCGGCGATACCGACGCCCATCGCTGCCGCGTTCCTGCTATCCACGTACCTGACGGTATCCAGTGCAGAAAGCACGAACGCGAAATCACTGGCCAGAGCCTCGATGCCGCGCACGGCGAACCACTCGACATCGTCATCATACGATCCCAGGAGCGATACCGACGCGACGGCAAAGCCGTGGCTCGTTAGGTACTCCGCCATGATGCTATTGGATGCCGGAGAGCGCCATTCGGGGAAGATCACCAGCGGGAAGCGGCCCGCAGCTGGCCTCGCGTTGAGTGTTGCTGCGACGGACGTTTGCAGCAACGCGGGCAGTGCCGCGTGCAGCGCCGTTGTGTCGCCACCCATCGCTCTCGAGCGTGCCACGAAGTCGGCGATCGCCGCCTCGCGCCTAACGGCTGTTATCGGGGTGAAGTCGAGGCGTTGTGCGAGCAGCGCGATGTAATCGCCATATGTGAGCCGTGTGCCGCCCGACGCAGCAGGATACCAGAGGAGGACGCGTAGCTGTCGTCCGGGCTGCTCACCTAACGCAGGTCTGTCTGTGGTGGCAAGCTGTGGGCGCGTGGCATCGCGCAGCAACAGTTGTCGAAAGCCGATTTGGTGCGGTCCTGGTTCCAGTGAACCCCACAAAGGGCGCGACGGCTGCTGCGCCGCGACCGGGAGGGCGCTCAAATAGAGAACAACACAACCGAATCGGAGACGCATGGCAGGGCGCGTACGGAGCATAGTGATCCGAAGATCCGCGTGCCGACGCGGTCGCACAATGGGCGCCACCGGGAACGACGCGTGTCTTACATTTCGCGACGTCTCCGGTCCACGCAAGTTAACTCGTTATGCGCTACTTGACCGCGGACAGGCTCAATGGTGTCGCAGGCAGGCGTAGGCCGCCGTCCGTCAGGAATGGTGCCGCGTATTCCCGGACCAATGCATCGAACCGGCGGCGTTCACTCTCGGATAGGGTCGCAAGCTTCGCTTTGAGTGCACCGGCGATATCGGTCGTGATGTGCAAGTACTGGTCGATCGAATCGTATCGAAACTGCAGGTGCAAGCTTTCCGCACGCACATCGCGCAGGCCCGCACCGCGCATGAGCTCTTCCACCTGCGCCCGCTGAAAACGAAACGCTTGCGGCACGTTAGGCGAAGG
>JBFMFA010000024.1:0-13417 GCA_040753195.1 Gemmatimonadota bacterium
TCAACACCACGAGAAAACGCAGGTATGGATTTCGGATATGAGTGATCCGCTCCGCGAGCGCCTAATTGCCGCCATAGGCCAGCACTACGAATTGGGGACTGAGATCGGTCGCGGCGGGATGTCCGTGGTGTATCGTGCGCGCGATCTGCGCCTCAATCGGCAAGTCGCTATCAAAGTCTTGCCGCCGGAGCTCGCCTATGATCCGGCGATCCGTACGCGTTTTACTCGTGAGGCGCAGACGTCGGCGCAGTTGACGCATGCGCACATTGTGCCGATTTACGATGTCGGCGAACGCGAAGGCATCGCCTTTCTCGTGATGGCGCTCGTCAGCGGCGGGAACCTTGGCGCGCACCTGGCGCGCGAACCACAGCAGCCGATCGACGAAGTCCGGCGCCTGGTTGCCGAAATCGCCGATGCGCTGGATTACGCGCATACACGAGGCGTTATCCACCGCGACATCAAGCCGGACAACGTGCTGCTGGATGAACACACGGGCCGCGCGATGGTGAACGACTTCGGCATCGCGCGCGCCATCGAAGCGGGGACGCGCCTAACGGTCACTGGGAACGCGGTGGGCACGCCCACCTACATGTCGCCCGAGCAGGCGCTGGGCGAACGCGAGGTCGACGGACGCAGCGATATCTATTCGTTAGGTTGCGTCGCGTACCAAATGATCACCGGGCGGCTCCCCTTTAATCCCAGCAATACGATGGCGCTCCTGCACAAACATGTGAATGAGCGGCCGCGACCGATCGCCGATCTGCGACCCGATGCTCCGCGTGCGCTGCGCGAAGCGATCGAACGCGCGCTGCAGAAATCGCCGGAAGACCGTTGGCCAACGGCAGGCGCGCTGCGTGACGCCATTTCCGTCGAGCGTAGTGGCGTCGCCGCTTGGCGTGTTGAACAGAGAGAGAAGGTGCGTTACGCGTCACCCAAGGCTGGTGTCGCGCGGCTCGACCCGAAGCTCGTGTCGCCGCGACGCGCCGCGCCGGCGCTGGACCGTGCTCCGCTCGTGATGCAGACGCCTAACGCGATCGAGTTGGAACCTCAGCACCTCGCGACCCTCACGCCGGCGCAACGGGAAGATGTGCGTCTCTGGCACGGGCGCGTAAATCTCATGGAACGCATCAAAGCCGCACGCGGCTATGCGTGGGCCACCGTGGCATCGGTGTTCGGCTCCATGGCCGGAGTGGTCTTTGGCTTCGAGGAGGGAATCCCGCCGCTCGTTTTCGCGCCGATCGTGCCAATGTTCATGAGTTACAAACTCTGGATGCGCGGCAAATCACTACGCGCAGCGGGACTGAAATTGCGGCGTGTCTTTCTCATGCCGCGCGCGAAGTGGGTGATTCCGGGGCCCGTGATTGCCAGGGCCGAACTCGAACTCGCGAAACTTGCCCCGCGCGAACTGCTGGACGGTTCGCATGGCGCTGCGATCCGTCGCGCAGCTGACGATCGCGCAGCGATTCAGGAGATCGTGAGTAAGCTCTCGAAACCCGACCGCGCGTTACTCCCCGATCTGGAACCAACGGTGAAAGGGCTGGTGGAGCGCGTCGTGACGCTCGTGCAAATGCTGCAGCGTTTGGAACAGAGCTTTGATCCGCGGCTGCTCGATGAGCTAGACGCGCGGGAAATGGAAGCAGAACTTGAAAAAGACACCGTCGAAGGACAACGTCGCATCGCGTTGCTCAAGCGTCAGCGGAACACGATGGAAGAGCTGCTGCAGCAGCGCGCCACGCTCGCTGCACAGATCGAGAGCGCGTGCCTAGCGTTAGGCAATCTGCGCCTGGATCTGATCAAGCTGCGATCCTCCGGTTTACAGTCCGCCTTCGCCGACGTCTCCACGGCCACGCAAGAGGCCCGCGCGTTGTCGCGCGAAATCGGTGTCGTGCTTGACGCCGTCGCGGAAGTGCGCAAACTCTAGAGCGTGATCCACCCTGCCCCAGTTACGCTCGAAGGTCACGGCGTTCGGCTCGAGCCGTTAGGCGCCGAACACGAAGGTGCGCTGCGCGATGCCGCAAGCGACGGTCGTCTATGGGAGTTGTGGTTTACCTCAGTACCGGAGCCGCAGCAGGGGGAGGGGTATATCGCAAAGGCGCTCACCGGTCAGCGCGACGGTCACATGCTTCCCTGGGTTGTGCGTGAAACAAACAGCGGCATGATCGTGGGTACGACGCGGTATCACGACATCGTGCCGGAGATCGACCGTGTGGAGATCGGGTACACATTTTACGCGCAGAGCTGGCAACGCACCCATATCAACACGGCGTGCAAGCTGCTGCTCTTCGAGCATGCGTTCGACGGGCTCGGTTGCGCGGTGGTCGGGCTGCGCACGGACAACTTTAATTTCGCGTCGCAGCGCGCCATTGCAGCGTTAGGCGCGCAGAAAGATGGGGTGTTACGACACCATCAAGCCCGGCGCGATGGGAGCGCGCGAGATAGCGTGATGTTTTCGGTTTTGCGGCATGAATGGCCCGATGTCCGGCGACACCTCACTGCGCGAATGCAGAGACGGCGCGACGAAACAGCTAGTAGTGATGCGTTACAGCGGGCACGCAGATGACGCTAAAACTCGCAGATCTGCGCCATCTGCGGCCTTTCTGCGTTATCTGCGTTCCCTCTTTGAATCTGCGGCGTCACCGAGCCGCCGCCCTGACGTCTTGAGCGCAGCGCGCTTTCTCGCCGCTACTTGTTTACGCGCCGCCGCGCTCGTTAGGTCGACAATCGCCGCGTTCCCTTGCCACTTCACCGTTGGATCGGACGACTTCGCAAACTCGCGCGCCAGTTTCAGCGTCGCATCATGCAGTGCCGCGCTGCGGCGGCCCATCACGCGAAACGCCCAGCTCACACCTTTCTTCACAAAGTTGCGATCGTCGTCCGCGCAACGCTCAATGTAGGCCAATGTCTTGAGGAAGGGCTCGTCGCCGGCCTTCTTGTCGTGTAGCGAAAGCCCGGCGAGAAGCGCAAACGCAGAACGCCTAACAAACTCCTCACGTCGCCTGCTCCACGGTCCCACCTTCGTCCAGGCGTGTGCCGTACGATCGAACAGATGAAAGCAGAGCGTGTCGCAGATGGCCCAGTTATCGAAGTCGGCAACCCAGTCGTCCATCTGCTTGCTCGTGACTAACGCGGGATCGTCGATGAAAGCCGTGAGCATGCGCGCTTCGTACCAACCGCTCTCCCACAGCTCAGCCGCCAGCTGGTGATTCTTCCCGACGTTCTTGCCAATCTGCTGGATGACTCCGACCGGAACGCCGAACGCTTTCGGCGCGACAATGCCGTATCGCGCCATGCCATCACGAGTCTTTTTACTACCTCGTTTCTCGAGCATGGCGATCACTTCTTTGACGTGGAGAGCTGGCATCGGTTCTAACAGAGGTGGCGCGAACTTGCAGCGATCTGAACGCGCAACGCAAGCCGTATTGGACGGAGCGATTACCTTCCGATGAGCCCAGACAACGAGCGCCACGCGTGACGCCTCCTCGCCTCCGCATGTATTCAGACCTCGCTGAGTGGTGGCCGATCCTCTCGTCCCCAGCAGACTACGAAGAGGAAGTCACGGCCCTCATGCATATCCTCGCGCTGCCCAAACAAGACAAGCCGCGCACCTTGTTGGAGCTCGGTGCTGGCGGAGGGAACCTGGCCTCGCACTACAAAAGGCACTTCATCGCCACACTTACCGATCTCTCCCCTGAGATGATCGCCGTAAGCAACAAGTTGAACCCAGAGCTGGAGCACATCGTCGGCGACATGCGCTCGCTGCGACTCGGTCGTGAGTTCGACATCGTGCTCATTCACGACGCGATCATGTACTGCACGACGATGGACGAGCTGCGCGCTGCCCTAACGACGGCGGCTGTTCACTGCAAACGGGGCGGTCTGGTGGTTGTCCTTCCAGACTACGTCCGAGAGTCCTTTGAGGCGGACGCCACGACGGGCGGCTCGGACGCTCCTGACGGTCGCGCCTTGCGTTACATGGAATGGACGCTCGACCCGGACCCCAGCGACACAACGTACGAGACGCTGTACGCGATCGTCATGCGCGAAGCATCCGGCGAAGCACGTGTTGTGCTCGACCGGCACCTCGAGGGTCTCTTTTCAGAACGCGAGTGGATCGACACGCTCTGCGAAGTGGGCCTGACGGTACGGTTCGCTCACGACAAGTGGAACCGCCACGTCTTTGTCGGAACCAGAGAACCGCGTTAGGCCCTATGTAATCCGTTCCGGTTCCAGGACGCGTTCCACCACCTTGCCGTCGACGACGCTCACGTAGTAGCACTTGGCATCGGCGCGGGTGGAGACGACGCGCTTGACCTGGTTGTCTTCGAAGTAAATCCCGGCGTCGTTGTCGCAGGCGTAGCCAGGCTTCATCTGTCCGGAGCCGATCAATTTCTGATACAAAGGCCTGCGCGCCGCCTCACGATCGTAGTGCGGCGAGTGGCTGCCCTTTAAGAAACCCAGACATTTCACGATTGTCAGCTCTTTGGGACGCGAATCCGTCGTGCCCTCTTCGAACCAGCACAGCGAACCCGCGCTGGCACCGCCGAGCACAATGCCGCGGTCCCACGCCTCTTTGAGCACGACGTCGATGCCCTGCGCCTTCCAGATCGCCTGTTGATTCAACGTGTTTCCCCCCGAAGCGACGATGCCGTCCATCGACAAAAAGACTTCCTCCCAACTTTGCATCTGGCGCGGGCTCGCGATGAAGCTTTCCTGGACGAATGCCTCCACGTTCAGCGGTGCGCAGTTGCGGAACCATGTGATGATACCGTCCGGCCGGTCCGCGGAAGCAGTGGGGAGATAGCACAGACGCGGCCGCGGCTTCCCCGTCAGTTGCGCCATGTAGCGGATGAACGCTGTGCCGTAGCCGCCGCCGGCGATGAGGATTTTGCGCGTCGCCGCGGGCGCGCGCCGCGCCGCGAGGTACTCCGCCGGTGTCGCGGCCTCCGCCACTGGAAACCGGCCTAGCCCCAGACCGGCGGTGCCTAACGCTGATGTGACAAGGAAATCGCGACGCTTCATACGCCCCCCTTGCGGCGATCATTGCGAAACTGGTCGCTCAGATTATGCGACCGGCACCACCGATCGGCAACGAGGGGAGGATTACCAGGGTCGTGGGTGGCGCTCCAAATGCTGCAAACCGTCGTCGTCAATCGCTATGACGTACAGCCACCTAACGCCGAGCCCGGCCAGATGTTTGCCCACGGGAAGACGGAGCCTGTGAATGCGCCGCCCGGTGGCGTCAAATACGTCCCACTGGCCGCCCGCTCCCGCTTTGGTGGAACGCTGGACCCAGAGCGTTCCGTCGCTGCCGAGCAGCGGTGCTGCGTCAGTAAAGGCCGGTTTCGTGGCGGCAAACGTGTTTCGCTCAGCCATCTCCTGGATGCGCGGCTCCTCCATCATGTCCGCCGGGACAGCCGTCAGCGCGTCGTCACCGCCACGGCCGCCGACGTTGGAGTTCTCCAGAAAATTGCGCACATACGCACGTCGCTCCGCCATCGTCACCGGAACTGGCTCGAACGGCACGGCGGCGCCGCGCGTCACTCGCCCGTTAGGCTCGTACCACTCGACGTGGTAATCTCCGGAACGCACGACGGCGATGCGGCCGTCACTCGTTGCCGACCACACATCCTGCGGTGCGAAAACGACCCACCCCATGCCGTAGCGCGGTCCGGGCGGCAGCCATGACATCCCTTTTACCTTCAACAGGGTATCCACCCGCTTGCTCCGCACGTCGAAGCGCACCACACCCACGGAGTCGTTAGGTTCACGATTCATCCAGCCGGGAAGTTGCGTGTAGAAGCGCCCCGCGCGGTCCACGGCCCGTGCCCCCGAGCCGAAATCGAGGCCCGGCAAAATCAGCGTGAAAGAACGGTGGATCTGCAGATCCGGACCGATGATCGCGATGCGCGAATTCCCTTCGTCGATCAGCAACGTCGAGTCGCCGGGCAATGCGCGCAGGGCCGTAGGCAGGCGGTACTCCGCGGGTCCACGGCCGGTTCGCCCGATCTGCCGCAGCGTGTTCGTCATGAAGTCCAGTGCGACCACGCCCTTATCGAGTCGATCGGAAATCAGGACTCGACCGTCAGCCAGCTCGCGAAGGCCGCGGACCTGAGCGAAGCTCTCCGCAAAGACGCGTTCGGGTTTGCCAAGGGATACTTCAGCAGGTGTTCCTCCCTGCAGAAGCGCACACAGCGCCACGGTGAAGGCCATCGCTCTCACTCCGAGTGCAAAGATCGATGAGGCGGAGCATCATGCTGGACACACAATCGCGGGAGTCGTGAAGGGATCGGTGCACGAATCCCGGGGACGAGCGGCAGGTTGTGCCAGTTGCCGCGAGCCTGGTCAGCGAGCAGCATGTGGGCACGATGCAGTCGCCGCAGCGCCGCTTTCCCGCCTGGCTTCCGCCCGCGTTCGCGTGGGGGACGGTCGTCGTCGGCGCCATTGCACTCGGCTTGATCGCCGACGCACCGGACTTTGCACCACCTGGCGGTGCACGCGGCCGCATGCTCCCACGCATACCGCCGCCGCCGAGCGACGTGCCGACGCTCTTGTATCAGCTGGGCGTCGGATCGGTTGTCTGGTATGCCGCGGCCATTGCCCTTCCCTTGCTCGTGTACGTCGCGAGGCGCGTGGATCTCGTGCGTCAGGGCGCCGTTCGTGCTGTGCTGATCTCGTTAGGTATGTTGCTCTTCTGCGTTGCGGCGACGGCGATCATTCAGTACGCGAGCGCCTACGGATCCCTGACCGAGGGTCCGGGGCTGTGGGCATACGCCCCCGTTGCACTGCGCGCCAACCTGGTTCCGTGGCTCGCTGTCGCGGGTCTCGTGACCGCTGTTGAGGCGCGCCGCCGATCGGTGCAGGCTCGTGTGGAGAGCGAACGTTTGCGAGCCCAGGTTGCGGAGCAGCGACTGGTGGCGCTGACCGGTCAGTTGCAGCCGCATTTCCTCTTCAACACGCTGCAAGGCATTTCCACGTTGATACACCGCGACCCTAACGCGGCAGATGAAATGCTTGGCAAGCTTGGCGATCTGCTGCGTGAGGTGCTGCGCCATCGCGATCATGTCCTCGTACCGCTCGCCGACGAAATGCGTTATGCGCGGACCCTTCTGGATATCGCGCAGGTGCGCTTCGCCGACCGTTTGCGCGTGAGCGTCGAGGCGCAGCCGGATGTTCTCAGTGCGTCGGTTCCGCTGTTCATCCTTCAACCGTTGATCGAGAATGCCTTGTCGCACGGCATCGGTCGTCAGGCGCGGGGCGGGGAGGTAGCGGTGAAGGCGTGGCGTCAGGATGGCCGTCTGCATATGACCGTCGAGGACGATGGTGCGGGATTGGCGCAGAACGGTGCATCGAACGAAGGAATAGGACTGAGTAATACGCGCGAGCGGTTGCGGGCATCCTTTGGTGACAAACAGCGTCTGACGATTGAACCACGGGCGAACGGAAGTGGTGTCATCGCACACATGGAGTTTCCCTTTCAGCCCCGCTCATCGTGAGCGCGCTGCGCGTGCTTGTCGTGGATGACGAACCGCTGGTCCGCGAACGCATCTCGGCGCTCGTGCGCGGTGATCCGGGACTCGAGCATTTGGGCGAAGCGACGCACGGACTCGAAGCGCTCGATCTCATCACCAGGCTATCGCCCGACCTCGTCTTCATCGATGTGGAGATGCCCGAGTTGAGCGGCTTTGGGGTGATCGCGGCGCTTGATGAAGGGCGCATTCCCGGGATCATCTTCGTCACCGCGTATGAGCAGTACGCGGTGGGTGCGTTCGATGCGGGGGCGATCGACTATTTGCACAAGCCGGTGACGAAGGAGCGCTTCGAGCTGGCGGTATCGCGTGCCAAGGAGCGGCTGCAGCGGCGCACCCCGGATCAGGTGCGCGCCTTGATCAGCGGAGCCGCCGACGTGGAGCGCAGCCGTGGCATGCGCACGAGATTTCTCGTTAGGCGCGGAGCCACGCATCACTTCGTTCCGGCCGCAGACGTGGACTGGATGGACGTGGCCGACAACTATGTGCGGCTGCACACGGGCGACCGGGTGCATCTCACCCGTGCCACGCTGACGCAGGTCGCCGAAGAAGTCGACCCATCGCGGTTCATACGGATTCACCGCTCGTTGATCGTCGCCGTGGATCGCATCCGCTCGGTGCGCAGCCATCCGTCGGGCGGATATGTCGTGGAGCTGTCTACCGGTGTGCGGCTGCGCGGCAGCCGTCATTACGCGGACCGGGTGCGTGCCCTTGTGCGTGAGCGGACATAGCGGTTAACAAACGACGCATGCGCGCGATTGTGGTGAACGACCGGATGCAGCGGGGGTATACCTATCGCCTAACGGCGCCTGTCGGCCGCGGCTTCGATCCGTTGTTCAAACCGGAGCTGACACCGGCGGAGTTGCTGGCGTTAGGCATTTTCGGAGGCAAATACATGACCGATTGCCTCGACGAGTTCCCCGCCAGCTGGTTTGAGCGGGCGAAGCTCGCGCCGGAGGGTCGTGATCCACGAATGAACTTCTTCGGCGTAAACGCGTCGCAACCGCTCGCAGTATGGCGCAAGATGGGGTGGATCTACCGCGAGGACCCGCGCGGTTGGTTCCAGTGGTACTGCCGCTACTACATGGGGCGCCGTTGTCTCGATGACGATCGCCAGATCCGGCGGTGGCGGCAGATCGCTCGGCACGTGGCGCAGGTCAAACGGGGCTGCGAGCCGGGTGATCTCGACTGTCGCAAACGCCAGCGCCAAGCGCTGCTGCACTGGGCCTACGATAGCCGAAACCTGCAGCCGCCACTGAGCGGACTCGCGGGCGAAAAGGCGGATTGACATTATTTCAGTGTAGACTAAAATATCGGCATGACGCTCCTCGAAGCCGTCGCTCAGCCGCAGCGTCAGCGCATCCTGCGGACTGTCTGGAAACGGGAGTTGTGCGCGGGAGACATCGCGCGCCAGTTCGACATCACGTTCGGCGCTGTCTCGCAACATCTCGCCGTACTTGCGACTGCGGGAGCAGTCACGGTGCGCAAAGCTGGACGACAGCGCTTCTATCGCGCCGATCAAGCGGCCTTGGGGCCTCTGTCAGACTACTTGAACGCCATGTGGACGCAGCGCCTTCGCAAGCTTGCTGCGCTCGCAGAAGCCGAGGAGAGGAAACATGCCTAACGAAATTGTGGTGAAGGTCCGCTCGGCGGCTGCGCCGGAAACCGTGTTCAAGTTCCTGTCGGATCCACAGCGGGCTGCTTTATGGTTAGGCGCCGGCGCGGTGTTCGACGCAACGCCGGAGAGCCCCTTGCTCGTTCCATTCCCGCACAGCGCAGCGGCTCGCGGCGTGGTGACGAACGTAACGCCAGGAAAGGGGGTCGAGTTCACCTGGGGGTATGAGGGCCATGCGGAGCTGCCGCCCGGCTCGTCGAAGGTGCGCATCGATCTCGAGCCCGACGGCGTTGGCACCATGATCGTTTTGCGTCACACGCTCACGGCACCACCTAACGTTGCCGCCGAGCACGAGCAGGGCTGGCGTCATTACGCGACGGCGCTGGCACACGCGGCGTTCAAGACATCAGGCCACGTGGAAAAACTCATCGAGGATTATCACCTCGCCTGGAACGCGGCCGACGCTAACGCGCGGCGCGAATCGCTGGCGCGCTGCTGGTCGCCGCACGGCGTCTTTCGCGATTCCATGGGGAGTGCAGCCGGTCGCAGCGATCTGGCGGCGTACATCGATGCCGCCCGGCGATACGCTCCCGGGGTCAGAATCGAACGTGCCGGCGCAGTGCTTTTTACAGCAGGCGCCGCGCTGTATCCGTGGCGGCTCGTCGCCGAGCAGGGCGCGACGCTCGGGAGCGGGTACAACGTCGCGCAGCTCGGCCAGGATGGTCTCTTCGACAGCGTGACGGGGTTCTGGGGTAGCTAGTCGTTAGGTAATCGGCGGCCGATCATCCGGCGGAACGAAGTTGGAGAGGAACGTCCGCTCCTGGGGCGTGAGCGACTCGATCCCCTGCGCGCTGATCTTATCCAGAATCCGATTTACTTCGTCACGGTTCACCTCGTGCACGGTGGACATGTCGATCTGACGCCACCCTTGCACACGCCGCGACGCGATCGGCGTAACTGACGTCGCCTTGCGTTTGAACGACGTCGCCGAACGCTCCAACCATTTGAGGTAGAGATACGCGCCGGCATACCCGCCAAGGTGCGCAAAATGGGCGACGCCGCTGCGCACGCCGCCGAGACCGCTCCAGAGAGCGAGGACCGTCGTACCGATCACGAGGATGCGCGCCGGAACGGGCAGCACACCCCAGATCAGAATCGGCTCGTTAGGCCAATAGTAGGCGAAGCCCATCATCACGCCGAACACCCCGGCGGATGCGCCGATGATCGGCGCGTACGGCGAGAAAAAGAACGACAGTGCGGCGCCGGTGATTCCACTCAGAAAGTACAGAATCGTGAAGCGGCGCGATCCTAACCGTGCTTCGACACGTGGTCCAAAGAAGAACAGACCCAGCATGTTGAAGAGGATGTGCATCAACCCGCCGTGCAAGAACATGTACGTCACAATCGTCCACGGACGTATCAGGGCGAGCCGCGGCACAAAGACGAACGCGTTCGCGAGGGCGGGCGCCGTCATCTGCAGCAGGAAGGCGATGAGGTTGGCGATCAGGAGAGTGCGTACAACAGGCGTCACGAGATAAGTAAGCGATTGGTTAGCAGGCGCGGTGCGACGTGAAATCAATGGAGCGGTGAATTGTCAGGAAAGGCACAACGAACCGTTGACGGCGGAGGTGTCAGGTGGCGGCGACCACGTCTCGGGGGTTAACAGGAGAAACGGATGGATAGGCGTATGTGGACATCGGTCTGTCGTTTGGCCGCCATTGGCCTCTTGGGGGTTACTGCGTGCAACGAAAGCACCGCTCCCGAAGAAGATGCATTACGGAGCGCGCGGAGCCGCTGGGCGAGCAATGGCCCCACAGCATATCACTACGATCTGGCGCGGTCATGCGAATGCACGCCCGAGATGGCGGGCCCCGTTCGCGTCTACGTTCAGGGCGGCAATGTGCTGAGGCGAGAATACATTGCGAATCAGGCACCTGTGTCCGCTCAGTACGCGTCGAGCTTCCCGAGCGTCGTGGGACTGTTCGATGTCATCGCGTCGGCGTTGCGTGACGGTGCCTACCGAGTCGAGGTCGACTACGACCCTGATAATGGGTTACCGCGAGTGATTGCAGTCGACTACGATCGCGCGGTCGCGGACGATGAGTTCGTGTATTCGGCGACGAATCTGAGCCCGTCGGCGATCAACTAGTCTCGGGCAAGATAGCCGCTTCGGTGGGTCGCGGCCTTGCTGAGTCTTCGGCTCGGCTTCAAGCTCTTACACAAGACGTTCCTCGCGTCCGGTCGCGGTCCTCATTGCCTGCGCGGTCCTGGGGGGCGTGCTGGCGCCGATGACCGTTGCCACGGTTGCCTTGGATAATGTGACCTAACGATGTCCAACGATCCCTCCTCACGCCGCCGCTTTTTGTCCTTCCTCGCGGCGAGTCCGCTTACGGTGGCCGCCGGACTGGACCTAACGCGGCTACAGGCACTCTTCGCCGCGGCACCCGCCGATCGGTCGCGTGCGCTCGGTGAGGTGCAGCAGGCGACGCAGGATCCGGCAGTCATTACGTCGGCACGCGAAGCGCTCAACGTTTTCGATTTTGAACCTGTCGCGCGCAAAACGCTGCCGCCAGCCCACTGGGGGTACCTCGCGACGGGAACCGATGACGACGGAACGATTCGCGCGAACCGCGAAGGGTTTTCGCGTTATGCATTGCGTGTGCGCCGGCTCGTCGATATCAGCAAGATCGATGCGTCCGTCGAGCTGTACGGGACGAAATGGGTGACGCCGATTTTCCTCTGCCCTGTCGGGAGTCAAAAGGCGTTTCACCCGGAAGGTGAAATCGCCGTCGCTCGTGCGGCGAAAGCGAAGGGACATCTGCAGATTCTTTCGACGGTGGCGACCAGCTCGATCGAGGACGTGATCGCGGCGCGCGAAGCGCCTGTCTGGTTCCAGCTGTATCACCGGCAGGACTGGAATCAGACGCTGCAGATGGTTAGGCGGGTGGAAAAGGCGGGGTGCCCCGCTATCGCGTTCACGATCGATCAACTGGGCGGCACCAACCGCGAGACAATGTTTCGCGAAGCGTATCGCGACGACCGGCAGTGTGAACGCTGCCACGCCGGAGGCCGGCCGCAACCCGGGATCACTGGCCGGGTCGATGATCGCGACAATCGCCGTAAACCGATGCTCGCCGAGTTGTCGGCGGGAACGCCGGTTCTGGAGGTTGGGACCCCGACGTGGGAGTTCGTTAGGCGATTGCGGCAGTCGACGAAGTTGAAGCTGCTCCTCAAAGGCGTCGTCACGCGCGAGGATGCGAAACTCGCAGCGGATTCGGGGATCGACGGCGTGATTTGCTCCAACCATGGCGGTCGCGGCGAAAATAGCGAACGCGCGACGATCTTGAGTCTGTCGGAAGTCGTGGCCGGCGCGAACGGGCGCATTCCGGTGCTGGTGGACAGCGGTTTCCGGCGCGGAACGGACATGTTCAAGGCGCTCGCGATAGGTGCGACGGCGGTCGGCATCGGGCGCCCGTACATCTGGGGACTCGCCGCGTTCGGACAGGAAGGCGTGGAAACGGTGCTGGCGCTGCTACGCCGCGAGCTTGAGATCGTTATGCGACAGGCCGGCACACCGACCGTCAAACGCATTACCCGCGAATACGTGGTGCCGCGCGGCACGTAACATCCCATGTGGGCGCCATCCGCTGTTTGGCTTCTGCCGCCCTGCGCTTCTGATTCCGTGGAACAGGATTCGCTACGACGCATCGTATGCTCTGGCAGCGCTCGATTACGCTCGACCTCGGCGGTGTGACCACGATTCGGGTGCGCGATTGGGTCGCGCCCGCGTGGCGGCAGCATGGTGTGCGCATCGCCGAGGAGCACCGCGCCTAACGCTTTTCGTCATGGAACGGCGAGAGTTTCTGGAGCGGCTCGCGCACGGTGCCGGCGCGGGGGTTGTTGGACGTCTGGCCGGCTTCGCGCTGGCGCGTCCGTCTCGTGACGAGTTCAGCGGCTGGACATGGTTCCACGGCGACAACACGAGCACCGTAGCGCGCTGGCGCTCACGGTTCGCGCGGTTGCGCGCAGCGGGCATCACCGGCGTGCTGGTCGCCGACGGCAACGTCGCGCGGATGGCCGCGGCGGCGAAGGCCGAAGGGCTCGCGTTTCATCGCTGGATGTTCATGATGTATCGCAGCCATGACCGATGGGCGAAACGCAACCATCCGGAGTGGTTTGCGGTGAGTCGCAACGGCGCGTCCAGCCTAACGAAGCCGCCGTACGTTCCGTCGTACAACTGGTTCTGTCCCAATCGCGAAGGCGTTCGCGAATACCT
>JBFMFA010000025.1:0-13336 GCA_040753195.1 Gemmatimonadota bacterium
TCGAGCAGCACGGCCCCAGTGGCCAGCGCGGAGCGCACGTCCGCGATCGGCAGCGCATCGAAGGTGAACAGCCTACCACCATCTTCGTCGCCGAAGAGGGGTACGCTGCCGTCTCCTCGCGTTAGGCACTGCATGTGTTCGAGCAGCGCGGCCAGGTTCGGCGCGATCTCGACGCTCAGTGTCCCGCCGTTTGCTTCGTCCAGCAGCCAGAGGTGCGTGTAAAAGTCAATCGTGTAGCGCTGGTAGTGCACCGCCTGTTCAAAGTACACGCCGTCGGGCCGTACGTGACGCGGCAGCTGCTCTACCAGTACGCGCGCACCAAGTTCGCGCCAGCGTGCGCTCTGTCGCAACTCCGGGAAATACGTTGCGATATAAAACAGCCCCAACGCCTCGCCGGTCAGGTGGGTATTGGGACTGAAATACGTCGAGAGATACCGCTCGATATGCCGCGCATGGATTACCAGGAACTTCGTTAGGCGAGCGAACGTCGCATCGTCGAGAAACGGTGAGCGCCTCAGAAACTCCAATGCCCAGATCCACGACATCGCGCGGAACGCGACCTCCAGCGAGCTCGCCCAGTTGACGCCGATCTTGGGTGGATTCGCGTCCATCCAGCGCTGCAAGGTAGCGATCATTGCGCGCGCATAACGCTCGTCGCCGGTGAGCCACCACGCCGCGCCGAGGTCGACCAGCCATTGCTGGCGGTTCAGTTCCCAGACGACCTTGTGGTCGCCTGCTATGCGCGGATCGAGATAAGCGATCGAACTCCAGTGTAGCCGCGGCGCCCGCACGCCGGCGACCGGATCCAGGTGCCAGTCGACGGGATCACCAAACGAGAGGTCCCGGTAGCCCAGAAGATCGAAGCGGCCGCCTAACGCGCCGTTCGCGCGACGCACCACCTCAGTGGCGTATGTCGGATCGATCTGCCTGATCGCCGCGACGGATTCGCTCGGCGACTCGCAACCCGCAAAAAAACGTGGCGTGCGACGCGTGGCGAAATGCTGTCGCCATGACGCGCTGTCTTTGACCGTTTGGAGCGAGGTGAATAGCGCGGCGTCACTCGGCTCGCCGCTGTCGCGCAAACCCCAGCGCTCGGCGCGTTTGGCGGTTGCCTGTGCCGCACGTTCGCGTAGCTCGGCAAACGAGCGCCCGCGAAGCTTCTGCACGAGCTTCATGCCAGATGCTCCACGCGTGTCCGCTCGCGTGCCGCCCGAACGACGCGCGCGTACATGCGCGCCCACTCGTCGCGCACCGCCGGCCAGACGTATTTCGTTAGGCACTCCTCACGGCCGGCGTCGGCCAGTCGCAGCGCCAATCCCGGCTCCCGCGCGACGCGGCGCGCGGCCGCCGCGAGAGCCTGATCGTCGTTCACCGCGACCACAAGCGCCGTACGGTCGTGGGTGACGATATACGGAATCCCGCCGGCGTCCGTCGTGACGATCGGCAATCCCGCCGCATACGCCTCGATGATCGAGTTCGGCATGTTGTCGATGCTGGGCGCATTGAGATACACGTCCGCCGCATCGTAGAGATCAGCCATGCCGGAGGGCGGCACGGCGCCGCGCCAGTCGACGTTGCGCAGGGAGAGCGACGCGGCGAGTGCCTGCAGCATCTCCCGCTGCGGCCCGTCCCCCGCCACGATGAGCCGCGCCTCCGGAATCTCGGCCTGAAGGCGCGCAAACGCCCGCAGCACACAAGCCACGTTGTATTGCTCTTCGAAGTTACGATTGCTCAAAAACGACGGCGCGACGCGCTCACGGCGGCGATATCGCAATCGATCGACGTCGACGAAATTGAATATCGAGTGCGCCGTTAGGCCGAATCGTGCAAAGACGTCGACAAGGTATCCCGATGGCACCACGATGGCATGCGCGATCCGCATCTGACCGACCGCACTGGGCCAGCGCGTGAGGTGATCGTCAGCTTGCCCGCTGCGGTAGTTGAGGATGACGCCCTTCCCGTACATGCGCCCGATAACCATCGCCGGCAGCGGAGCAAGCACGAACGACCAGTATGACGCCGAGAACGCATGCACGACGTCATACTTGCCTAACGAGCGAAGCAGCGACCAGCCGTACGCGATCGACGTCACCGCCGTGCGCACATATTTCATCCGCTGCAGCGCGCGGAACGGACCAGGGAGCCGCGGATTCACCGGAAGAAACGCGACGGACAGCTCAGGCACTTCATTCAGCTTCGTCAACAAACGCTGCAGCTGCACGGCCTGGCCACCGAGGATGTCGAGCGATGGACCGACGAGGCACACGCGAATCCGTGTGCTGGCCTGCGGCCGCGCGCCGAGGCTCATCGTCAGTTCACCGGCGCCAGACATCCCAATCACCGCGTAAGCCGTTCCAGGTCGCACGCACGACGGCAAGCTGCATCGCCACGCCCATCGCAACGGCCGCTCTCGCACGGCGGCTCGCCAGCCACACGAGCAACGGAGCGCCCAGGGCGACAGCTAGCACAGTCCAGGCGAGCTGCGTCGCTCCCACCGAAAGAGAAAGAGCGCCTAACGCCGCCACGACGGCAACCAGCACCAGATACGGCGTGAGCAGCCGCAGCAGCTTGTGACAGACAAACTGCAGCCAGATGGGATTGCGTAGCGGCACCAGCACACCGGGCAGCCACACGCACACCTGCAGCACGCCGGTGAGTGTGCGCACCTTGCGTTGATACTCCTGCGACGCTTCGAAGCGGCGATGATCCACGGCCTGCGCTTCTCTACAGAATCCGATGCGCTTCCCGCGCAGCACAAGCTCCATTGGAATGTACAGATCGTCGCAGAGCACGCCCGCTGGCAGCGGACGCCAATCCGTGCGTCGCATCGCGTAGATAGCGCCCGTCACGCCGACTGTCGAATGCAGACGCGCTTCTTCACCGCGCAGCCACCGCTCGAAGCGCCAGTACCGGTCCGTGAGTGGTGGCCGGCCGGTGTCGTCGCTGCGCAGCCGCAAGGCACCCGAGACGGCGCCGAGGCGCTCATCCGCGAGCTGCTCAACCAGCGTCGCGATCGCGTTAGGCATGAAGCGCTGCGCGGTGTCGGTAAAAACGAGCACCTCACCAGTCGCGGCGCGCACCGCGGCGTTCAGCGCACACGCCTTTCCCCCGGGATCGTCGCCGCGGACCACACGCACGTTTCCAGGCAGGTCGCCCAGCTCGGCACACGCGGCGTCCGTGCGCGCCGCGTCACGCGCCACCACCACCTCCAAAGAACCCTCAGTGTTCTGAGCCACCGCGTCTCGCACGCGTTCGCGGATCAACGCGGCATCGTCTCGCGACGCGATGATTACCGAAACACCTCGTGCGCTCTTCGACGACACCCCTTCGCGCGACCGCTCAAAAAGCCGCGCCAGCACCCAGACCATCGCCGGGTAGCCGAGCCAGATCGTGACCAGGACCGCGACGCTAACGCTTGCTATATTCGTCAGTTGCGTGCTCACCGCTGGGTGGTCAGGGGACTAAGACGTCGGGCATCGCGAGCTCGCTTGCCCCCGAGCAAGAGCGGGGCCGAATCGCAGACACTCGCCGTTCTCGTAAGTGTCTCAAAAATAGCCGGTTGGCGCGGCGATTGACGCGCAGGCGCAACAGGCCTGCGGCGCTCAGGGGGTCAGACCCCTTGAGACGAGCATGGGGTCTGACCCCTTGATCGCAGGTACAGCAGTTGCGCAAGACGAGGCCCTTAACTCCGCGTTCGAGACGACATGGCAGAGGCAAGCTATTCCGCACTGGTGACGGGTGGGGCTGGATTCATCGGCTCGCATATCGCCCAGCGACTCCTCGCGCTCGGCCATCGCGTGCGGATCGTCGATAACCTGTCCACGGGCTTCAGAGAAAATGTCGACGCCGCCGCCGGTGGGGGCGAGATCGACTTTATCGAGGGTGATCTCCGCGACCCGTCTGTGTGCAAAGCTGGTGTGCGAGCCGTCGACGTTGTCTTTCATGTCGCTGCGCTCCCCTCCGTTCCGCGATCGCTACGCGACCCAATCGGCTCGCACGAGAGCAACGTCACTGCCACGCTGAACGTCCTCGAAGCTGCGCGGCATGCCGGCGTCCGTCGCGTCGTGTATTCCAGCTCGAGCAGTGTTTACGGCGACACAAGCGTCCTTCCGAAAACCGAACCGGTGGAGTTACTCCCCAAGTCGCCGTACGCGGCAGCCAAGCTCGCAGGCGAACTGTACACGCTGGCGTATGCGCGTGCAGGACTCGTGGAAGGCGTCGCGCTGCGCTACTTCAACGTTTTCGGCCCACGGCAGGACCCTAACGGGCCATACGCCGCAGTCATTCCGTTGTTCATGCGTGCTGCGCTCACAGGAAGCGTGGCCACCCTCTTTGGCGACGGCTCGCAGACACGCGACTTCACGTACATCGACAACGTCGTCGCAGCGAACATGCTTGCCGCCACGGAGCCCGCCGCGCGCGTGAGCGGATCGGTGGTGAACTGCGGCGCTGGCCAGCGCACCTCGCTGCTGGAGCTGATCGCGCGAATCGAAACGCTCACCGGGAAGCGCGTCGCGGTTGAGCATCGCGCACCGCGCGAAGGCGACGTGCGTGATTCACAGGCTGGATTGGACCGCGCACGCGCGGTCCTCGGCTACGCGCCTCACGTATCGCTCGAGGAAGGCTTGCGACGCACGTGGGAGTGGATTCAGGCAACGAGCGACACAACGCCGGTTCTTTCCAATTCCCGTTAGGCCGTCGCTGGTAATTCGCGTCGTCGAACGGATCCTTCCGGCTCCGTTCTCCGACCGCATTGTCGCACTTCTCAGACACGAAGGAACGGCCGGAACGGCGGCCAAAGGCTCGATCGCGGCGTTCATCATCGCCGCGGTCGGTGTCGTGGTCTCGTTTCTCGTGCAGACGTCGTTAGCGCGCGCGTTAGGCGAGGCCGAATACGGGACGTATAGCGTCGTGCTCGTCTGGATGAATGTCATACTGCTCTTCACCAAGGTGGAGTTGGACATCGCGACGACGCGCTTCACGGGCGCGTATGCAGCGACTGGGGACTGGCCACGTCTGCACGGCCTGCTGCGCTACGTACCGCAGCATGTTTTTCTGCGCACGATGATTACGGCCGCGATCGGCGCGGTCGTACTGGTTTCACTGCGAGGGTCGCGGCTCGACCATTTCGTGACCGCCGGTCTCATGGCCGCACCGCTATTTGTGCTCACCGCACAGACGCTGGTGCGCGGGGCGGCGTTGCAGGGTTTCAAGCGGGTGCTGGCATCTCAGCTGCCGATCGTTGTGCTACGGCCTGCGGCACTCCTGATCGGCGTGTGGGTGTTGCTGCTCGCCGGCGGCCACCTAACGCCGGCAGAAGCCGTTGGCTTCAACGTGGCCGGTACGGGCGTCGCACTGATCGTCGCCGAGCGTTATTTGCGACGCGCAACGCCGGCGCAGGCCGCCACCGCGCCACCGGTTGGGGAAATGCGCCAATGGCTTCGTGTCGGCTACGGGCTCGTATTCATCAGCGCGGCGCAACTCACCTTGTCGCAGCATACCGACGTGTTGCTCGTCGCGGCGTTGCGCAGCCGCACGGACGCGGCGCACTACCAGGCCGCCAGCCAGTGGGCGCAACTCGTGGCCTTCGCTTCGACCGCGGTCATGTTCATTGTGGCGCCACTCATCTCGGAGCTGTACGCGCTCGGCAAGCTGCAGACGCTGAAGCGTTTTACCCGGGCGACGATGACAGTCTGCATGGTGATCTCGCTCACATTGCTGATCGGAATCGCGGCTTTCGGCCGCCCGTTGTTAGGCATATTCGGTGCGGGCTTCCGCGTGGCATACCCCGCGCTTTTGTTACTGGCGGCGAGCCACTTCATCAACGCCACGACTGGTGCATTGGCGGGCTGGTTGATGACCATGACGGGGCATGAGCGTCCTGCTGCGGTGATGATCGGTGCCAGCGCCGTGCTGAATATCTCACTTTCAGTGCCTTTGACTTTGACGTATGGATTAGTGGGAACGGCAGCCGCAACGCTGCTGACGACGGCCGTGCGATCAGTCATCCTCGGCGTCTATCTCAAGCGGAGGCTCGGGGTGCTCCTGCTCCCGGGAACCGTGAGTCACCTCAGCGCCTAACGAAGATCGAGAGGTTTGGATGATGTCCTCCGAACGGCTCCAGGCAGTCACAGCGCCTTTGAAAGGCGCGGTGCTTTTCGGACTGATAGCGGGCGCCGCGCGCATCGTATATCACGTCGTGTTGCGCGTGGCCACGTCGGACTTCCTCTGGACCGACGAGTTCGTGATCTGGTTCGCCCCTGCGGGGCACGTGATCGTCTTTGGCGTGCCCGCTGCCATCCTCGCGCTGATCGGTTTCTTCGCACCTCGACTCGTCTCCCAGCGGTTGATTACGGGAATCTTCTGCGGGCTCGCCCTGTTTTCGGTCCTGCTTTTGTTTCCGGAGATCCATCACCTCGCGTCGCTCGCGCTCGCGCTTGGCGCTGGCATCCAGTTGTCGGGCGTGATCGCAACTTCTCGCGGATGGCAAAGCAGACTGTGGATGCGCCCGGCCGCCGTGATCGTCGGCGTCGCAATCATTGGACTCGTGACTGTCGGCGTCTCTCAGTCGCGCGCGGAGCGGCGTGCATTCGACGCGCTTCCTCCGTCGCGCCCCGACGCACCGAACGTGCTTGTCGCGGTGATCGATGCCGGTCGCGCTCGAACGATGAGTCTGTACGGTTATGACAAACCGACGACGCCCAACCTCGAGCGGTTAGGCGCAGAAGGGGTTGTGTTCGACCATGCGATCGCGACGACGTCATGGACGTTGCCGTCGTTTTCGTCGATGCTCACGGGACACTATCCGACGTCGTTGTCGGCAGATTGGCTGCGTCCCCTGGACGGCGAACACCCGACCGTCGCCGAACAGCTGCAGCGGCACGGGTATGTGACCGGTATTTTTTCGGCCAATCTGAATTACCTAACGAGCGAGACCGGCTTGGAGCGCGGCGTCATGCGCTTCACCGATCAGCGCACCTCGCTCACCGAGATGCTGCTCACTGTGCCGTTGACGCAGGCGTCGTTGGCGCGTGACCTGCGCCGCCACGTGCTCGATGGCGATCCGATGGGTGCACTGCGCACCGTGGCGTCCTTCAATTGGGCGCGTCCGACGGCGGAACTGGCCCATGAACGCAAGCCCGTACAGACGGTCGCGCGGGAGTTTCTCGACTGGCAGCTGGCGGTAAGCGATCGGCCCTGGTTTGCGCTCTTGAATTTCGTCGACGCGCATGCGCCGTACAAACCGCAGCCGCCATTCGATACGTTGTACGGGCAGAACGGTGAAGAAGGAAAATACGCCGGTGCCATCGCGACAATCGATCGCGCGTTAGGCGGCTTGCTCGACGATTTGCGTGGGCGCGGAGAACTGGATCACACCATTCTGATTGTGACGGCCGATCACGGCGAGTTATTCGGGGAACATGGCTTTGAGCACGGCAACAATCTCCATATCCCGCTGCTGCATGTGCCGCTGTTGATTCACGCGCCGGGGCTCGTACCCGCAGGCGTGCGGGTGCCGGAAACGGTTTCCACGCGCGACGTTGCGGCGACGATCATGCATCTGGTTGACAGCACCCGCGGCACCGGCGTGGGCGGCCATTCATTGCACGTCACCTGGGCCGATTCGGCGCGGCAGCCGCGCAGCGTGGCATTCTCGGCGCTCACCGTTGTGCCGACCGATCGCAACGCACAGCGCCACGAGTGGCGCCTGTTTTCAATCGTGCGCGACAGTCTGCACTACGTGCGCAATCACGAGGGGTTCGAGCTCCTGTTCGATCTGCGTCAGGATCCCGACGAGAACACGACGCTCCACAAGAGCGAGACATACCGCGAGGAACTGGATGCGCTGCGCGCGACGATGGATTCGGTGCTGGCAGAGGCGCCGTATGTTTCCGGCGCCGGCAGCAATCGTTAGGCGCGCATCAGTCCTGCACAGATCGCGCGCACCTCTTCAGGCGGCACGGCAGATTCCGGTGGCGCCGGGCCATCGAATGGCTTGAAGCGGTACACTTCGAACGTGCCGTTGCGGAATTCCAGAACAAAGTTGTCCGGGAAGAACCGCGGCATGGCGTTGAGCAAACGCGCCCGGCACGTCGTCACATCTTCGAGCTGCGTTACCACGTGTGAGATGCGTCGCTCCCGCATCGCGTCGAGCTGCATGGCGGGCGATGCACCCAGGGCGCCCATCGCCGGGACGCCGGTCTCGAGCGCGAGGAGACGCGGATTCACGAAAATGGCGCGCATCGGCGCTCGTGCATTTTCTTCCTTGATCCACGCAAAGAGCTCATGCGCTTTCGGCAAGGCGTACAGAGGACGCGGCGGCGTAACTCGACTTTCCTGCCAGGCGCCTAACACCAATATCAATACGAGAATTCCGGCGGCGACGCTTGCCGGTCGGCGATACCACGCCACGTGTCGCGCGACAAAGCGACTCGCTGCGGTCGTTGAGAGCACTAGCCCTGCCGCGAGCAGCGGATACAACGGCCATGCGTAACGACCGTCGCTCACTGGAGACGCCACGAGCATCGCGCCGTACATCAAGCATGTCGCGGCCATCATCGAGTGCCGGTAGCGCCACAGCAGCACCAGCGTCCCCGCGAGCACAGCGCTGCTCGCCACCAGGTGATACGCGTCATTTAGCAGCGGCTGTCCAAATGGATACAACTGACCGTCAAACACGGCTGACTTGTACACGCGCGCCATGCTGGTGAAGCGATCGCCGATCTCACCCAACCGAGGGAGCAGGTAGGCGCTGAACGGAAGCTCCACGATTCCGGCGGCGAGCACCGCGATGCCCGTTAGGCTCCAGATGGCGACTGGGATGAGCTTTCTTCCGCGGTGCTCGCGCCATGTGAACAGCGCGTAGAGCGCGACGGCCGGAACGACGACAACGCCCGGAACGCGATACGCCATCGTGGCGAAGCCTAACGCGGTCACAAGCGCAATGCGTTTCCACGTCCAGGTGTGTTGGGTATCGCCGGCGAGAATCAACGCCCACAGCAGCGCACAGAATCCGAGATCCGACATGGGAGCGATTGTCGCCAGCCGCGACTCCAGAGCGAGCGCTGTAAATCCGGCCGCAAGCGCGGCTTGCCACGGTGCCAGGGCGATCGCCAAGCGTCGAAATGCGAGCCAGGCAAACAGGACGAGACTCGCCAGCATCAGCACTCGGTTCCACGGCGAATCGGTTCCGGCGAGGGCGACGATCGGGGCCAGCGTTAGGGGAAGGCCCGGCGGGTACGCCCGCGGTCCGATCATCGGCGCCGCAGGGTGATAGATATAGCCGATGTCCGTGTACGATCTTCCCTCGGCGATTGCCTTTGCGTGCGCGAGATATTGCGCGTGGTCTCCATAACCACTCGGCGCCTTCCAATCCCAATGGATCGCGGCGAGGACGGCGAACGGAATCAGCGCCACCAGGAAAAGCCATATGTCGCGGGGCTGCAGCGAGGAGGTGCGACGCGCCACAGGAGCTGCGGAAGGTGAGGGCTCGGAAGGCAGCAAAATCGACTTAGCGCGGAGGGATGGAACCTGGCAGTTGCACCGGTTGGCAAGGCACATACCACCAGACGCTCACATGCGCTAGCACGCGCAGTGCTTATCTGTGTCGCGCTCATTCCTGTGCTGTTTGTGACACTGCGCGCGGGAGCGGCGGGAACGCCGCGCCACACGTTCTGGTGTCTCGCCTGCACCGAGGGGGGCACGCTGGACGCCGTGCTGAACATCGCACTGTTCACGCCATTTGGGTTGATGCTCGCCGCGCGGCACGGCGATGCGGCGCGCAAGCTCGTGGCGGCTATCGCATGCTCGCTGGCGCTGTCGATGACGATCGAGATCAGTCAACTCACCTGGGTCATTGGCCGGGATCCGTCGCTGTCCGACGTCATCGCAAACACGTTAGGCGGAGCGCTCGGCGCTGCGCTGGCGATCCTTCCCCCGCGCCTGCATCGCGCGGGGCGTCCGGCATGGCTCCTGTTCACGTTGGTATGGGGCACCGGAGCGGTGGCGATGATCGCGTTAGGCTCCTGGGCGATGCGCTTCAGCGTCCCCGCCGAGGCGCACTACGTGCAATGGGAACCGCAACGACCGGGCTACGCGCCGTTCGAAGGTCGCTTGATGGAGTTTCGTCTGAACGATCGCGCTCTCATGGCTGGCGAAGTATTGGTGCCCGAACAACTGCCGCCGGCGTATCTCGCGGGGAACCTAACGATGTCAGCCGTCGTCGCGCTCCGCGGCGAGTCGCGCCGCACCGCGCTCATCGCGCGCGTGGCGCACCGTTCCGGCGAGTTTCTCATGCTCGGGGCGCGTGGCAACGCACTCGTGGCGCGGTATCGCGCGAACGCGCACACCATTGGGCTGCGATCCCCGATGTTCGCGCTACGCGACGCGCTGCATCCGGCGCTCGTCGATAGTATCCGCGTCACCGTACGAACGGGTGTCGTGCAGCTGGAATCTCAATCGGCAGCGGGTACTCGCCACGCGCGCTATCGAGTCACAGCGGCGCGCTTCTGGTCTGCGTTCCTGCCATTCGAACGCCCAATCGGCGCATGGGGAGCGGTGGGCGACGGCGCGTGGCTCACACTGCTTTTCGGTCCCGTCTGTTTGGGACTTGTACGTGCGCTGCGACGTCCGACCTAAAGCTTGCAGCCGGCGCGCACTCTGACGATCGATCCCGCGGCCAGGCGCGTCACGATACCGCTACGCATCGCTGCGTCGGCTCGTGCGGTGGAATCGCCGCTCATCGGGTCATCGAAGAGCACCACGAATGTCGGCCGCGTTTCTGCCGTCTCGCAAATTTCCTGCACTTGCTCTGAGTGATGCGCGTTAGGTAGCAGCGAATTCGGGTCCATCGCGCGCGGTAGTCCGGCGGCGACGTGCTGCGTATGCACGCGCAGGTAGTACGGGTCGTTTGAATACACCTGGGCGGTACGCGGGAAATGCCTCGCGGAATCGACGATGGCGAGGCCCTCGGAGTCCACGCGCCGAAGGGCGAGTCCGTAGCGCTGCGCGTCGCGCAGCCACGGGAGCCAACGTAAGGCGTTGGCGCTCAATACCAACGCAATGATCCCCGCGCCGGCGAGCCTAACGAAGATACCCCTGCGGCTTTGGCGAGCGAGCCACGTGATCGAAACTACGATGGCCACGACGAGCACCGGTACCAGCATGCGCGGCTCGAACGTCGTCTGTGCGTCGACAACCGTCATCGACAGGGCCACGACGGCCATGTAGACCAGTGCATACAGCGAGAGGATCAGCGTCAGCGTTTTTCCTTCGCGCGGCAGGTCGCTCGGCGTTGCCTGACGAGTGCGCAGGACAAGCAGCATTCCGAGCAAGGCGGCCAGCGCCACGAGCCATGCCACGCTCAGGAAGCCGGCGTCATCCAGCGGCGTCATCCACTTCCCCACCACGGACGCGGCGATGCGCACGTCCATCATGTCGAGCGGGTGCCAGACAAAGCGGCGATTGGCCACTCCGCCTCCGCCACCTCCCTGTGCGCCAAGGAGAATCGTGGTGAGCAGCGGCAATACCATGAAGAGCGACAGCAGAAGTGGCGTGCCGATGCGCATCCATCGTCCGCTGCGCCACCAGAGCAGTGTGACAAGCCCGACGACCGCGATGTTGGCGACGCCTACGTAGCGCACGATGGATGACACGGCAGCGGCGACAGCCGCGGCGATGAGCAGTGGTAGCGATCGCCGATCGATGGCCATCGCGAGCGCGAGGAAGCCACCAAGCGTCAACGTTAGGTAGAGCGGCTCGCTCCAGGCCATGCTGTGAGCGACGACCAGATCGTGGGTAAACGCCGCGGCGAACACAGCGATTGGTGCAGCCCACGGTGGCTGCGGCGCGATCCGGCGCACGATCAACGCAATGAGCACGAGCGTCGCTGCAAAAAGGGCCACATTGCTGAAGCGCGCCGCGGACTCGAGCGACATGCCGAGCCACGCCCCAGCGGATAGCAGCATCGGGTAGCCGGGCGGGTAATGCGTGAGCGGAGTGCGCACGCCATCCCAACCGATAGTTGTGAACCCTTGTCCTGCGAGCGCGCTTTTCGTCGCAGCGAGATACTGCAGCGAGTCTGGGGAGAGTCCGACACCGTGCCACGTCGCCACTAACACGAGACATGTGCTGATGAGGCATGCGGCGGCGATCAGCAGGCGATTGTTCTTCACGACAGACACGCCGGCTCTCGTCCAGGGGCCAAAGGTGTGATTCGGAAGCGCGACGGCGCCGCGCGTAGTTAGGCGCACATCACGCAATGTTGGCTGTGAGCTGGCGCGCACTCTTGCTGTGAGGGGGCGCACTCGTAAGGTTTCAGGCGTGTCCACGGTGCTCGGGGTCTTCGACGCCACTTACAGCATCCTCCGCATCGCGTTCTTGGTTCTCGCGATCGTCTTTGGCGTCCTCTGCATCGTCGATTGGCTCGTGCGTACTCGTCGTGTGAACCCGATGGGACATGTCGGGCGCTTCGCACGACGCACCATCGAACCGATGTTAGCGCCTATCGAGAGACGCATTGTTCGCGCCGGCGCTCTCCCGACGAACGCGCCGCTCTACGCACTCGTTGCGGTCGTGCTCGCCGGAATTGTCGTGTTGAGTCTGCTCGATTTTCTGCGGACACAACTGTTCGCGGTATCCGTTTCGGCGAGTGCCGGACCGCGCGGCATCGCGGTGTTGTTGATTCGCTGGACGATCGGATTGCTTCAGATCGCTTTGATTGTGCGCGTCATCTCGTCGTGGGTACGAATTTCGCCATACTCCGGCTGGGTGCGCTGGTCCTTCGTGGTCACGGAGTGGCTCCTCGCGCCGTTACGTCGCATCATTCCGCCCCTCGGCATGATCGACATTACGCCAATCGTCGCCTTTTTCGTGATTCAATTGATCGGTGGTGCATTGGTGCGAATCGTATGAGCGCGCTGACGTTGACGCGGCGCGAGCGCGGCGTGCGCTTTTCCGTGCACGTACAACCGCGCGCGTCCCGTAGCGAGGTGACGGGCGTGCATAACGGTGCCTTACGAGTGCGCTTGCAGGCGCCTCCGGTCGATGGAGCGGCCAATGCGCAACTGGTCGAGCTGCTCGCCGAATCGTTAGGCGTCCCTCGTCGCGCGGTCCGTATCGTGTCGGGCGACACCGCGCGGCTCAAAGTGGTCGACGTGGAGGGCGTGGCCGCCGCCGACGTCGAACGCCTGACGCGGGAACAGCCGTGATTCTCGTCGTCGGACGTGATGCCGCGCTGCTCGAGGGCGTTTCGCAAGCCTTAGCCGCCCTCGGCCATCCGGTGAAGTCTGCCGCGTCGCTCGAAGAAGCGCGCGATGTGGCGCCGACACACGGATTC
>JBFMFA010000026.1:0-13312 GCA_040753195.1 Gemmatimonadota bacterium
CGAATACGTCACCTTCGCGAGACCAAAGAACTTCGTGGCGTCAGCGTACAGCGGCACGTACGGGATCGGGTGCTCCCAGCCCGTCTGGCCATCCATGATCATGGACAGGTTGTAGAGCATGTCGCCCCCTTCGGCGGTCACCATCACACCGCGTTTGCGCGCGGCGTGTGAGATCCACTGCCGTTGGTCACGGCGCGGCTGCATGTACTGCTTGATCGAAACGGCTCCCCAGTTCGCGAGACGATTCACGTTCTGCTCAGCGACCTCGTAACTCGTTATGTCGTTGTTGCGTGCCGCGTCCCCGCGATACAGCGGATCGCCCGTGCTGAACGTGCGCGGGCCGATGATCTCCCCGGCTTCGATCAACTCGGCCGTCGGAAAGATGTTCTGCGACCACATCGAGTTATCGAGTGACGTCGTCACACCGTACGCGAGGTAGATGCTCGTCTCATAGTCGCGCCGTGGGCGCAACCCGCGATGCTCGCGGTAGTGATGCGAATGCATGTCGACGAAGCCGGGGATGATCGTCTTGCCGTTCGCGTCCATCACCCGCGCGCCGCCTGTTTCGCAGTTGCCCACGCACTCGATGCGGCTTCCTGACACCAACACGGTGCCGCGATCGATGACGCGCCGGTTCTCGAGCGTGACGATTCGCGCGTTCGTTAATGCCAGCTTGCCGTTAGGTATCGGGCGCGCGACGCGAACGCGGATATTCACCGTGTCGGTCTTTTTCGTGGCCACATTGTACGCGTAGTACTGATTGGCGCTCCCGTATTCAAGCGTCAGGCTATCGCGCCAGCGCGGGAAGTCGCCACCCTCGGTTGAAAGCTGCGTCACCGGGAAACGACCGCGTCTCTTGTCGACGCGCAGCGGTTCCGTCCCCGTTCCGCTGTACGCCATAGGCGTGATGAACACGTTGTCGCCTTCCTGGAACGCAACCCACTTGCCGTCCGGCGACGGCACCACTTCATCGGCGTAAGGGAACGTGACGTGCATTCGTTCATCGCTGCCGTCACTGCGCACGGAAACGAGTGCAGTGAATCCTTCCGCGTTGGTCCCGGTCCCGCGTCGTTCTTCGGGGTAAAAGACTCGTCCTTCGGGGCCGAATGACGGCCGCATGATCTGACGTCGGGCGTTGCCGCCCGGACTCGCTCCCGTCGGCCGTCCGGCCGTCGCGACGAGCATCGCAGGTCCGCCAGCGACCGCCACGCGCACGATGTCCCACGCCACGTTATGACTGATCGTGCGTCCCTGCAGCGTGGAGCCCGCTCCGCGACCGACGATGATCGACAGTCCGTCCGCGCTCCACTCCGGGTGGATGTACTCCGCCGCGTCGCTCGTCAGGCGCGCAATCGATGCCGTGCGTCCGCCCGGCACCAGGTCGGCGCGCCACAGGTGGCCGCGTGCGGTGTCGTCCCAGGTTGTGAACGCGAGCGACCGGCTGTCGCGCGACCACGCGGGAGAATACTCCAGCGCTTCGGGATTGCCGCCCGTTAGGCGCCGCGGTGTACCGTTCGGGAGGTCCTGCACCCAAATACGCCCGGCGGCCTGGAACGCGAGTCGTTTGCCGTCAGGCGACGCGGTCGCCCAGCGCGCGAACTTGATGGCCACGGAATCGTCGGTGATGCGGAACGGCTTGTACGCCATCTCTGAAATGGTGCGATGGATCCGTGCCGTAAACGGAATGGTCGACACACGGCCGTTGGCGATGTCCACACGCCGTATCTTGCCACCCTGGGAAAGGACGATGCTGCGGCCGTCAGCGGTCCATTTGTATTGCGGCAACACGCCTAACGCTTTGGATCCGGACTCGATCATCGTCTCGATGGGGTCCATCAGCAGTCGCTCCTGGCCGCTCGTCAGGTCCCTCAGCCACAACGCCGTGCGCGGTCCAAACCGATGGCCCTTATATGAGATGGTGCCGTCGGGAATTGGGCGCGCGAAGGCGAGCCACCGACCGTCCGGCGACACTTCGGGCGCTGCGGCACCGCCACTGGAGACGCGACCTGCGGCCGCGCCACCGGCTTCACCGGCGGTGATGTCGATGATCTCACCGGTTTTGAACTCAAAGCGCCGCAGCTGCAGACCGCCGGAGATGACGTCGGTATTGTTTCCTCCAGCCGCCGCGTGGAAATACATGTAACGACCGTCGGCCGTAACCGTCGGCCATTCGGCGCGGCGCACCTGATTGCCGATCAGCTCGGTCCCTTCGCCGCCGTCCTTGTGATACATCCAGAGGCCGTTGCCGCCCGGCCCGCGGCCCGTGAACTCCCGCCTAACGATGATATACTGGCCGTCCGGTGTCCATGTGGGCTCGTAGACGCGCACATCACGGTTAGTGAACACGGGGCGCGGATTGCTCCCGTCGGCATTCATCACCCACAGGTTGTCCTGGCCTCGTCGATCGCTGACAAATGCGATGAGGCGGCCGTCCGGTGAAAACCGCGGCTGATAGTTGATCGCCACGCCGCTGTTTTGCGTGAGGCTCTGCGCTTCCCCGCCGGCGGCCGGCATCTTGTAAATGTGGCCCAGGAGGTCGAAGACAATCCACTGAGCATCGGGAGAGACATGCACCGCCATCCACGTCCCGTCACTCGTGGTGAAGTCGATCTCACGCGTCTGACCGCGCGCCTGCGTGACGTCCCACTCCGCGACGCGAGCGCTGTCGCGCTGCTGCGCCAAGCTCATTGACGGGAGAAGCGTGGCAAGCAGCGCAGCGAAGGCGAGCGATACATGCGACATGCGGTACTCCGAAAGGTGGTTAACGCCGTGGCGGAGAGCGCACAGCAAACTCAAAACAATCCGGGCGTGAGTAATGGCCAGCGACGTCCAGGGTCATCTGCTCGCGCCGAACGTGCGACAGGTCGAGGTCCGCGATCAACAAGGTGGCTTCCTCATAGACGGGGCCGGCCAGATACGATCCGTCCGGCGCGATGATCGCGCTCCCGCCGCGCATCACCCATGCGTCGTCGTTTGGCGCCTTTGCTGGATGGCGCTCCAGCTCGCGCGGAAGCGAACGCGCATGCATAACGGCTCCCGAGGCGATCACGAAGCAGCGACCTTCAAAAGCGTAGTGACGGCTCGCCACCTGATGCATCTCGTGCACCGTCGGCCAGACGGCAACGTGGATCGCTTCCCCGCTCTCATGCAATGCCTGACGCGTCAGCGGCATCCAATGCTCCCAGCACACGAGCGCACCGACGCGACCGATCGGTGTTTCGACAGCGCGCAAGCCGCTCGCGTCGCCGTTCCCCCAGACCATACGCTCCGTGTATGTGGGCACCAGCTTGCGATGGTGATTCGCGAGCCCGTGGGGAGTGAACGTGAGCAGCGTGTTGTAGAGCGTCCCGTTGCCATGACCTTCGCTCACGCGTTCGGACACACCGCATATGATCGTTAGGTTCAGTTCCGCGGCCAGCGCGGCGAGGCAATGCGTTTCGTGACCGCCAACGACCACACTGCCGGCGGCGTAACGCGCAAACACTTCCTTCACCGGCTCGTGGTTCCACAGCGCCACATCTCGGCAGACATCGAGCCAGATCGGATAGCCGGGGAGCCACGTCTCGGGAAACACCACGAGTTGCGCTCCCTCGCTCGCGGCGCGACGGGCGTACTCCTCACACGCGGCCAGCGCCCGCACGGCCTCACCTGGAGCCTCAGGCTGCGCCACCGCGACCCGAACGGTGCTCATAAACTCACCTAACGAGACTCTGTGCTGGCGAGCTGGCTGCGGATTTCTATGATCGCGTTGCGCAGCTCAGTCAGTTCGGCGCGATGCGTTCCCGTGGGCGGATACAACGAACCTTGCTGCGCGCCCTCGCCGTTGAATGCGCCGGCGAGGTTGTTGAGCCGTGACACAATAGAGCGGTTTCCCATCTGCAGCCGCCGCTGAATGCCCGCGATGCGGTTGATCTCCGTGCTGTCCGAACGCGTTCCGGCGTCGCGTCGTTTGGCTGCCAAACCGCTCAGCATCTGCGCCGTTTCGCGCTGGAAGTCGCGCACTTCAACGAGGAAGGACTCCCGCTCGCGATGTTGGGCCAGCGTAAGTGGAAGGAGTGGATCGCCCTTTACGCGGACCTGCTGCGAGGCCTTCGCGCCGCCAGCGTCGATGGTGACTGTGTACGTTCCCGGTGAAACGAACGGACCGCGATCGTCAATCACTTGCGGCGGTCGCGGGAGACTGACGCGTCGAGCACTGCTCGTATCGGGGGTGAACGGCGGCGGGTCGTGGCGCAGGTCCCAGACGGCGCGCTGAATGACGCCACCTTCGCCTGGCGCGTCGAACGTCCGTACTACTTTCCCGTTAGGCGCCGAGACCGTGATTTTCGCGCTGCTCACGCCTGCCGCGAGGTGGTAATAGATGATCGCTCCGTCCGGTGGATTCTCGCCGGCGTACGCTCCCTGCGCGCGGTTGGAGTAGTCCTCCCAGTACTGCACAATCGTCGCGTCGCGGATGGGGAAGATGTGCGAGCGTGCATCGGCAATGCGCGGCGACCACTGCGCCAGCGGTGTGGCGTCATCGAGAATCCAGATGCTGCGGCCGTGCGTGCCGATGACGAGATCGTTCGTCGTGGGGTGAATGAGGAGGTCGTCGTAGCGCGTGGTGGGGAGGTTCGCCTGCAGCTTGCGCCACGTGGTCGCGCTGTCGGTCGAGACGTAGAGGCCATATTCGGTGCCGGCGAACACAACATGCGCCTTGCCACGCCATTCGTGCACGGTGCGCACCGGACCCCCGTTAGGCAGCCCGCTCACCGCAGGGGTCCACGACGCGCCGAAATCGGTCGTACGATACACGTACGGGGTGAATTTGCCGTCGCGGTGCCCGTCGAAGGAGACGTACGCCGTGCCTCGTGCTGCGCTCGACGCCACCACGCGACTCACGAACGTCCCATTAGGCACACCGCTGACATTGCCGCCGACCTCGCGGAACGTCTTCCCGCCATCGCGGGATACCTGCACGTTGCCATCATCCGTTCCCACCCACAGCACGAGCGGATCGAGCGGCGACTCGGAAATGGTACTGATTTCGCTGAAGGAAGACTCTCCGTCGTAACGGGACAGGGTGATATTGCTCCCGGTCACGCCCATGAGCTGAAGCGTGTCCCGGTTGATCTGCCGCGTGAGATCCTCACTGCGCGTCCATGTGTGTCCGCGATTGCGCGAGGTGAAGAGGCGATTGCCGCCGATGTAGATGAGCCCAGCGGTATGGCGCGATGCGACGATGGGCGCTGTCCAGTCGAAGCGATATGGTGGCTCGCCCGGAGGTGGAGTGGGCCGGATGTCGAGGCGGTCGCCCGTCTCGACGTCGACGCGCTGCATGTTGCCATTTTGTGAGCTGCTGTAGACGAACCGGGCGTTGAATGGATCGGCTTGTTGATACATCCCGTCACCGAACCCGATCTGCTTCCAATCTTCGTTGACGATGCCTAACCAGTGCCGCGTGGCACTCGGGCCCATCCAGGAGTGATTGTCCTGCATGCCGCCATAGACGCGATACGGCTCGCGATTGTCCACCGAGATCGCGTAGAGCTGGCCGATGGGGATGTTGTTCATGCGGACCCACGTTTCGCCCATGTCCCAGGATTGATGCAGCCCGCCGTCGCCGCCTAACAAGAGGTGACGGCCGTCGCGCGGATCTATCCACAACGCATGATGGTCGGTCTTGAGACCGACGTCGTAGGTAGGCGACGCGGGGAGGTTGCGGAACGTCTGCCCGCCGTCCTCGCTGCGCAGGTTTGTGACGCCGAGTAGCCAGACACGCCGGTTGTTGGACGGATCGAGGTAAACCTTGCTGTAGTACATCGGACGCGGGTTGGCGCTGCTCATGCGCCGCCACGTGTCGCCACCGTCCTCGGTGCGATAGGTGCCGCTTTCGCGCGGGTGTTCTATGGTTGCAGTGACAATGCGGCCGCTATTGGCCGCGATGGCGAGGCCGATGCGACCTTTGTCACCGCCGGGGATGCCGTTGGTAAGTTTGGTCCACGTCGCTCCGCCGTCGCTGGTTTTGTAGATGCCGCTTCCGGGTCCGCCGCCGTTGAGACCCCAGGTACGGCGCAACCGCTGATACGCCGCGGCGTAGAGCGTGTTCGAGTCGTTAGGGTCCATCACCAGATCGACGACGCCCGTGAGCGTGTCGACGTAAAGCACTTTCTGCCAGGTGCGACCGGCATCGCTGGTTTTATAGACACCGCGGTCGGGGCTTGCCTTCCAGAGATTGCCTAACGCTGCAACGTAGGCGACGTTCGGGTTGGTGGGGTGCAGGCGGATTTTGCCGATGTGCCGCGTTTCATCCAGCCCGAGGTGCGTCCAGGTGGTACCGCCATTCGTGGATCGATAGACGCCGTTCCCCCACGAGGAGCTCTGCCGGTTGTTCTGCTCACCCGTGCCGACCCAGACGATGTTGTTGTCGCTTTCGTGGATGGCGATGTCGCCGGTGGCGCTGACCGGTTGATTGTCGAAGATCGGCGTCCACGTCGTCCCGTTATTTGTTGATTTCCAGACGCCGCCCGACGCCGCCCCTATGTAGATGGTATTGAGATCTCGCGAAGGGACCTCAATGTCGTGGATGCGGCCACCTAACGCGGCAGGGCCTATCGAGCGAAAGGGGAGTTTATCGAATGGGGATTGCGCGGATGCAGCGCTCGTCCAGAGCGTCGCGAGAAGCAGGCGCAGCGCATGCTTGGGAGACATTTTGGCCGTGTGGTTACGATGCAGGCGATTTGCATCACAACACGGCCTCCGTCAAGAAAAAGCGTGAACGCAGATGGACGCAGGAACCCCGCAGATAACGCAGAAACTGCATGCCTGTTATTAGCAGTTGTAGCCGCGTCATCTGCGCGGTTTCGGCGTCCATCTGCGTTCGCGCTTTTCTGGCATCCTTACTCGTACCTCAAAGCTCGCATCGGGTCGACTTGCGACGCCCTGCGCGCCGGGAGATACCCTGCCCCAAGTGCCACCGCCGCCAATAGCACCGTCGCCAGGACCAATACCACCGGATCGTGTCCCTCCAACCTGAACAAGAGCGAGCGCGCTGCGCGCCCCAACCCAATTGCGGCGACCATGCCGATGACACCACCGATCAGCGTCAAAACGCCCACCTGCCGCAATACCATGCCGCGCACGGTCCCCGCGTGGGCGCCTAACGCCATGCGTACGCCGATCTCTCGGGTGCGCTGCGCCACGGTGTACGCCAGCACGCCATACAAGCCGATCGCCGCCAGGAGCGTGGCCAACACCGCAAACGACGACGAGAGCGTGCTGATCATCCGATCCATGAACACGTTCTCGCGCACCTGCTCCGGCATCGAGCGCAGCTCGTTGACGGGCAGATTCGGATCGAGCCGCCCCATCATCGGTGGGATCGCAGCCAGCAGATCCGCCGCGCTCAGCGTCGTCCGCACATAGAAGTTCATGAAACCGACGCTCCCGTCCTGCCGGTGGGGAGTGTAGAAGAGCGGCGGAATCTCATCCTTCACTTCGCTGTATTTGGCGTCGCGAACAAGTCCGACGATCTCGGTCTCAAGCGTTTGATTCCCACTGCCGCGCGTGGACATGCGTTTCCCGACAGCCGCTGTTCCCAGTCCGAACTTCTTCGCGAAGGTCTCGTTCACCACGGCGACACTCGGCCTGCCAACCACATCCGCCTCGCTGAACTCGCGCCCGGCCAGGAGCTGCACGCCTAACGTGCGGAAGTACCCCGGCCCGACTTCGTTGAAACGCGCATTGGAATCGATGTCGGGGCCGCTCTGGAAGCCTTCGACCGCCACGTCCGTCCCCCAATTGCTCCCTGCCAAGAGCGGTACCATCGACGATGAAACCGCGGAGACACCCGGCAGAGACTTGATCGCATCTTCCACTCGCACGAAGAGCTGCGCACTGCGCGTGGTATCGTAGCCGTTCAGCTCCGGCGAGATCGAAAACGTCACCATGTTGTCGATGTCGAGACCAAGGTCCACACGGCTCACGTTGCGCAGACTCTTGATGAAGAGACCCGCTGACGTCAACAACATCATGGCGAGCGCGATCTGCGCCGTCACGAGTGAGAGGCGGAAGCGCGCCGCGGCACGTGCCCCCGACGGCTGCCCGGAACCGGCGCGGATCGACGTCAGCAGATCCTTACGGGTGCTGTGCAGCGCCGGATAGAGACCGAAGAGCAAACCGGTTCCCAACGAAAGCAGCATGGAGAATACGACGGTCGGCCAACTCAAACCAAAGCTGAGGAAGTTCGACGCATCAGCCGGAAGCACGGCGGCCAGCAACGCGAGGGTCCAGCGAGCAAACAGGAGACTCGCCACGCCGGCGATGAGCGCGAGCAGCACGGATTCGGTCAACAACTGCACCGTGACGTGTCGCCGCTGCGCACCTAACGAGAGTCGTACCGCCATTTCGGTGGCACGGCCGGCCCCTCGCGCCAGCAGCAGGTTGGCGATGTTGGCGCAGGCGATCAACAGCACGATGCCGGTCACGGAGAACAGCATGAACAGCGGCGTCTTCGCCTCTTCGTGAATATCCGACTGACCGCGATACCCTTCGCTCAGTGTGATCTGCTTGGCCTTGAACGCCGCCATCGTCTGGTCGCTCATCCCACGCTGCAGCGAAACTTCGACGTCGTTGATGATTGGGCGGTAGACGAGGTTGATCGCCATCTGCGCCTGCTCGAGCGTCACGTTAGGCTTGAGCCGCGCGAAGAGATATACCCAGTAGTTGGCGCGATTGTCCATTCGCCCCGACCGCGTCGACAGCGTGCTGCGCATGCTGATCGGGACGTACACATCGGGCCGCGTCGTTTTCGTTGTCCCCGCGAAGCCGCGCGCGGCAACGCCAATCACCGTGAGCGCCTTGCCGTTCACCACGATCTGCTCGTTCAGAATCGAGCGATCGGACCCGAGCTGAGTTTCCCAGTAGCGGTGGCTTAGCACCGCGACATAGTGCGCGCCTTCGGTTTGATCGTCCGCGATTGTGAGCAGACGACCAAGCGCCGCTTGCTGGCCGAGCACTTGGAAGTACGAGCCCGAGACGTACATCCCTTCGCCGCTGCGCGTCTGTTTGCGAATCGCCAGGTTCACATCGAACGAGCGGTGCGCGGCGATCCCCGAGAATGTCTGCTGCGCTTTCTCGAGGTCGCGGAACATCGGGTAGCTGAACACATCCTCGCAGCCACCCGCATCACCGCAGGACTGCGATCCGGGCTTGGGACCGGGCGCCGAAAGGTTGACGAGCATTCCCGGGTCCGGCGTCGGCAGCGCCTGCATGAGGATCTGCTGGAACATCGAGAAGATCGCGGCGTTCGCTCCAATGCCGAGTCCCAGGGACAAAACGGCGATTGTCGTTACGAATGGCGTTCGGGCAAGCGTGCGAATTGCGAGTCGGATGTTGCGCATATTTCCCCGTAGGTGCGAGAGATCAGTCTGTGCTAAGACAGCGGTTCGGCCCCTACGGATTGCTGTCCGGAGTCTGAGAGCTGGCCAGTGCGAGAACGGAGCGCGCGCAGAACGAGATGCCGGCCGATAATGCCGGCCGCGCCAGACGCGAGTAGAACACCCAGTTTTGATTCGTCCAGTCGCGGCGTTCCCTCGAACGCGAGACTTGCAATGAACAACGCCATTGTGAAGCCAATACCGCCTAACCAGGCCGCCCCATGTAACGCCAGCCAATTCACCCCGCGAGGCAGGACCGACCAACCAGAACGCACAGCCAGCCAAGAGAAAAGCGTGATGCCGATCGGCTTGCCAAGCAAAAGACCGAGAGCGACGCCGAGGCCGACTGTGCTGGCCCACGGTGCGCGTGCGCCTTCGAGTGCCACACCGGCGTTCGCGAGCGCGAAGATAGGGAGAATGACAAATGCCACGAACGGCGCCAGTGCATGTTCCAGTCGCAGTAAAGGAGACTGCACTGCTTCTGCCGCGCTCTCCAGTCCGTGGATCGCATCTTGTTGACCTCGACTCGTAATCACGCTGCGATCACCCGTCTCCGCCCGGTCGAACTCGTCTAGCAAGTAGCGACCTAACGTGGAGAACTCATCGGCGTCGATGCGGGTGCGTACGGGAATCGTTAGGGCGACCAGTACACCAGCGATCGTGGCGTGAATTCCAGAGTTCAAAACCGCGAGCCACAGTAGGAAGCCGAGAACGAGATACGGCGTAAGTACCCTCACGCGCAGTTTGTTCAGGGCGATGAGCCCGCCGAATGTCAGGACAGCCCCAAGTGTCGCTGTGAGCGAGATCGAGCTCGTATAGAACAACGCGATCACCACAATCGCGCCGAGATCATCGATAATGGCGAGTGCGGTTAGAAAAACCTTTAGGCCCACGGGACATCGTGGTCCCATGAGCTGCAACACGCCGAGAGCAAATGCGATGTCAGTTGCCATCGGCACGCCCCAACCGCGCAGCGCATCGGATCCGGCATTGATCGCGACATACAGAAGGGCCGGCACAACCATACCGCCTAACGCGGCCACAATAGGTAGGCTTGCTTGCCGCAGATTGGACAATTCACCGACGATTAGTTCGCGCTTAATCTCCAGTCCGACCAGCAAAAAGAAGACGGACATGAGACCGTCATTGATCCAATGCTGCAGAGACAGCGTGTGCGGCTCTTCAGTCGTGCCAACCAGAAGTTCGGTGTGCCACAGGTCGAAATACGCCGCGCTCCACGGGGAATTGGCCCAGATGAGAGCGATGATAGCGCAGAAAACCAGCAGTATGCTGCCGATGGAACCGGCCTGCGCGAACTGCTGAAATGGACGCAGGTGCCTGGTGACCAGATGCGACCCCCCTGCGTGAGAGGGCTCTCGCTGCAGCTCGGGACCAGAGGGATTATTAGTCACCAATGCCATGGAAAGTTGAATTGCGTGAGGGAACCTAACGAGTTGCCCGTCCCGCTGCCAAAACGCGTACGGAGCGGTTGGCGGGCTCCCAGAACCGACGGGTATCAGCCGGGCTCGTCGCGAGATAGTATTTGTTGAACGACATGCTAACAGCTGCTTTCAATTGCACTAGACGTGAATAGAAAATACCTGGCCTCCCTCGCCACTGCGGCCTCCTTCATTCTTCTGGTCGGCGTACTGGGGCGGCGCCAGCTGCTGTCGAATGAACGGCGCACAGCTCCGGTTGCGAGCGAAGCGTCCGCCCTCCAGCAGCCGTCCATGGAAGGGCAACTGCGTCGCATTGCAAACTTCGTGAGTGAACACGCCTCCGCGGTCGCGAACTTTGTAGAATTTCTTCCTAACGCGAATGTTGCCGGCGTTCGTTGGAATGGTGACACCGTCGTATCTACGAGCAGCAGCCGGCCCAATTTCGTAACGCTTGTCCCGAGGCGCGATACGCTCGGACCGGCGTTTCACGCGCCCGCAGATTCCGCAACGCGCACGTGGGTGCTCGTTATCGGCAGACGAGAAGACGGACGTACGGTTTCTATTCCTGCGTTCGCCGCTGGCAGTGGCGTGGTGCTGTGTGGTGATCGGCGGCATGAACAGCTTTTGTTGGGTGTGGCATTGCAACGGGAGTTTGCCGGTGCCGGAGTGTTCGATCTCGCCGGGCGACTCGTCGGCTTGGTGGTGCGCTGCCAAGGATCCCTCATTGGCGTAACAGTCCGCGACGTGAGCAGCGTATTGCGCGAGGAGGCCACGCTGCCCGCGGCGTGGAGCGTGTACGGTTTTGCGATCACACTGCTGGACAGTGTTACACGAGCGTATTTTCGCCGCGATGCGTGGGCACTTATCACGCGCGTGAGAAAAGGCGGCATCGCGTACGTCGGTGGGTTGCGGCCAGGCGATGTGATTGCGCTTATCGGAACAACCGATGTGGCTTCAGAGGATGACGTTAGGCGCCTCCGCGCTGGCTTCGCGATTGACAGCTTGACGATATTGCGGCCGGGCGCGGCTCCCTCATCCGGCTGCCAGTTGTGTTAGGCACCAGTGCCTCGAGTCCGGCGGGCCTCACGCTGGCATCGACGGAGCGCCCTGGCGTCGCGGTGACGAATGTACAAGCGGGGACGGCCGCGGCCGCGGCGGGCATTCGCACCGGGGATTTGCTCCTATCGCTGGACGGCGTGGCTACCACCGGACAAGCAGTCGCCGATCGTATCCCCAGAACGCGCCGGCAGCGAGCGCTGTTTGTCGTGTTTGAGCGTGATTCGGTTCTGCACGGGGTGTTTACACAGCCATGAATGAACTTGCGCCGCCGGGTCTGATTCTGCTCGTCGCACTGCTCGTTGGGCATTTGGTGAAAGTGGCAAAGATTCCGGAAGTCACTGGATTCTGATCGCTGGTGTGTTGGTGGGTCCTTCCGTCGCGGGGTGGGTCACGCACGAGAATCTTCAGGCGTTGCACGTCTTTGGTGAGGTCGGACTTGGTCTCATCCTTTTGTCGATAGGTTCGGTCTTTGAATTCTCTCGTTTGCGGCGCATCGGTCGGCGGTTGCTCACCCTAACGCTTGCCGAGTCCGCGCTGGCCGCCGTTCTTGTATTTATTGGGATGTTATTGGCCGGTCAGCCCTGGCAAGTACAACGCCGAGGGCCCTTCACTGAAGCGTTGACTGGCGTCATCGGACTGAACAACATCCTTGCGTTGGTGGCATTCAGCCTTGGCGCCGTGACGTTGGACCTCAGCGCGTTGGGCAGCGCACCGAACGTTTCGTTAGGCGACGTATTTCTGCCACTGTTCCCTCTTGTTTGGCAGCTGGTTGGCTCCACAGCGCTCGGATTTCTGGTGGGTCTGTTGCTGGCCGCATGGGCATCGCAGGTCGTTGAGTCTGGCGAAGTGTTGATCCTCCTCGTGGGTTGCGTGCTGCTCACGGTGGGCAGTGCAACCATTATGGGATTGTCGCCGCTCGTGGCCAGTCTGGCCGTTGGCGCAACTATGGCCAACCTCTCTGGTAAGAGTCGCCGGCTCTTCGATGCCCTTTCGCGCACCGACCCTCCGTTATACGTCATCTTTTTTGTGCTTGCCGGTGCCGACCTCAACCTGGCTCTTCTTCCCTCGTTAGGTATCCTCGGCGTGATCTACGTGGTCTGCCGTTTGCACCCACCGTCGCCACGGTCGTCCTCGCCGCGGTGGTCATCTTCGAAGTCGCTGGGCCATTTGAGCGCCCGTTTTGCCCTCGACCGCAGCGGTGAATCACGCCCGCAGGAAAACGCTACGATCATGGAGCTCGAGTAGCGCGTCACTGCGTGACAATACGGTCATCCCCCGCCACAATTTCGAATTCGCCGCGACGGTTGCGACTCCAGCACGACTCCATCGCATCGTTGCAGATGCGCCGTTCCTCCCCGAGGCTGCGGAATACACGGGTTGTATGAGGGTATTCCGCGC
>JBFMFA010000027.1:0-13125 GCA_040753195.1 Gemmatimonadota bacterium
CTGCGCTTGCAGGTTGGCTGCGATCTCGGCGCTGAGCGGGAATCGATACGTCCAGAGTTCGATGGCACCTAACGCGTGCGGTCCTTCGCGAGCCGGCACGTCGCTCTGTGACGGAAAGACGGTCACATAAAACGCGGGATCTCGCTCCCAGGGTCGCAGCACGCGATGATCGAAGTCGAGGCCGTTCATCTCGGCGCGCACGAGGTGGAAGTCGACCTGTTGCGACACTGCCCAACCCGTGGTGTCTATCGCGGCCAGGCGCTGCTGGTAGTTGGCGAGATCGCGCTGCTGCGCCGCCATTGCGCTCGTCGAATAGTCCGCGCCGCCTTCCAGCACCTTGGGCTTCTGGAATTCACGCCAGTCGTTGAAGAGGGCGACAAGATCGTCGTAGCGCGTGGTTCGCGGCGGCGTGTCGACCGACGTGCAACCGATTGCGAACGCGAACGTTAGGCATGAGATTGTCTGTTTCATCGCAGGCACAGGGATGCAGAGGTGCCTGAATAGAAGAAACCCGTGGCGGCTGCGCAATCCGCCACGGGCTTCCAAAGCCACCAACCCGTTAACGGACTACTTGGGGAGCCACCAGCTGGCTTTGACGAGCAGGATATTGTCGGGTACTGAGTCGAACATCCCTTGCCAGTCACGTGAGAAGGCAAAGTTGCCTAACGGGCTGCTGTTGCTGCGGCTGTGCGTCCAGGCTACGTAGAGCACCGACCCGGGGCGATACTCCCAGCGGAATAGCGCACTCCCGCGCAGCGAGCGGAAATTGAAGTCGGGGTTCGGCAGAACAAAGCTTTGCGAGGGACCGGTTCCATCGGGATCGATTGTGTACTGCGTGACCAGTCCATCCGAGTCGCGCGTCGGTGTGACAGTCCCCTTGTCGCGGCCGAAGATGCTGAACGCCCCTGCGCGCGGGGCGTCGAACTCCTTGAAGTCGCGATAGTGGCCGCTGGCGATTAGCGGTTGGACGTACAGCTCGAACGTCATCGTCGGCGAAAACGTCAAATTCATGCGCGTGTCGAGCGCGAGCTGCTGCTGCTTGAGCCCCGACATGATGTAACGCGAACCATAGAATGCGGTGACCGTAGAGTCGGGCACCGCGCGCACATACTGGAACAGCGCGCCACTCGTGTTCCAGGAAGGTCCGAATGACATACTCACGCGCGACGACGGTCGCAGGCGCATGAACGTTCCAAGCTCAGTGCCCCAGCCCCCCGCTTTATTCGTTGAGAAGCCAGCGTTGAAATCCATGATCAGGCGCTTGCGAGAGTCGGTCGAGACGTTCAACGACAGGAAATCGGACCCTGGCCGTTCCACAACCGGGCCGCCTCGCAGCAGGCGATCGTCCATGACATCGGGGCGCCAAATATAGAACGTGCTCCAGTTCCAGAACTGCGGCGTTTGGCTCGCAAAGAAGATGTGCATCTGCGCATCGTTCATGTCACCATCGAAGTTCGTCTGGGTCTGTCCGCCACCGATGATACTGAAGTCACGGTACCACTTTCCGGGCTTCGACCAATAGCGGAAGAGGTTGGCGCTGTACCAGCGATAGTCAGCTCTCGTTAGGAATGCGACGTCGTTCGTCTCGAAGCCGGGCGTGCGCCCATTGACGGTCGCTTCCCACATCCAGTTGCCGGATTCTTTCGCCAGACGTGTGTAATACCCCAAGCCGCGCATCGCCGTCGCCGTCGAATCCAGTGCGTTCGTCAGAAATCCGTCCGGCGAGCGGCGCTCGCGATCGGGGCGTTGGAAGTATCGTGCGCTGGAGAGCTGCCGGCCCAGCACGACGCGCGGGTCACCAGAGAGGTTCGAGAAGGCGGCCTGACCACGCAAGCTGTAAACGCGGTCTTTCGAGGTCAGCTCCCAGTCCGCGCCGATCACCTCAGCATGCTTCGTTAGGCGTGGCAAGAACGTGTCGTCGAGGTTGCGCGTCACGCCCGATACGATGCCGCCGAGGACAAGGTTGCCGCCGCGCAGATCTTTCTTGAGTCGGCCCACGAAGTAGTTCGCCAGCGGTTCCACGACCTGCTGGTTGCGCCGTCCGTCCACCGTCTCAATGGTCGCCTCTTCCCGGCTCGTGACCGCATTGAGCAGGCCGACGGTCCAGCCATTCGACGTGCGACCCGTGATCTTGGCCGCGCCGAGGATGGTTGTCGCCTCCGGTACGTCAGCGTAGCGCCCCGACGAATAGGCAAGGTCGGCGCCCGTCGGCGCACGGCCGATGCGCCGCGAATAAAACGCGCCTAACGAGGACACGTTGCTGCAGAAGAAGCAGCTGAAGGAGCCGAAGCTGAAGATGCCGGAGCTGGCGACGAAGAAGGGTCGACGCTCGGGGAACGACGTCTCGAACGCGGTAAGGTTCACGACGGCGGGATCCACTTCGACCTGCCCAAAGTCAGGATTGATCGTCGCGTCGAGCGTGAGGTTGGAGCTGAGCAGGTATTTGAGATCGAGGCCGACACGCGCCGAATTGACGTTCCCGTCATTGAACGGATCGCCCGGCGCGGCGGCGAGGTTCTGCGTCTTCGCGGCGACATACGGCAGCAGCTCGAGATGCCGCGTCGCTTTCCCAAGCTCGAGTCCCTCGAGATGACCAAAGCGACTGGGCCCCCCGGCTTCGTTCTTTCGCCAAAAGGCCCATTGTTGCAGTTCGTTGCGCCGATGAATGAACCGTCGCAGCTGCAGCCCCCACGTTTGGACGGGCGCGCTCCCGTAGCGGAGTTGATTGAGCGGAATACGCATTTCGGCGCTCCACCCCAGGCTGTCGATCGTCGTAGCGGCTTCCCAGATCGGGTCCCAGCCGGAATCGCAACAGGAGCTGCCGATGCCAAGCTCGTCGGACTTGGAGCCTGACGGATTCACGTACAGAAACGCGCGTCCGAGGTGATCATGGAAGCCGTCGATCACGATTTGAATGTTATCGGACCCAAAGTCTTCGTCGCGCCTAACAAGTCTTGTGCGTACGCCGGCCGCGCCCTGGCTGTCGTACAGCCGCGCGCCGACATACAGCGCATCATCGTCATAGAGGATGCGGAACTCTGTGCGCTCCGAGCCGGGCTTTCCTTCTTCCGGATCGGTTTGGGTGAATTCGGTGATCGGCGTGGCCGCGGCCCACGCCGAATCGCTGAGCACGCCATCCACGGTAATGGTCCCGCTGCGTTTTGCGGCGCGCACGCTGGGGACCGGAACGGTATGGTCACTCGCCCGCGCACCCGCGTGTTGAGCCGTGGTGGACTGCGCGACGACACGTTCCGTCGGCATGGTAACAAACGTTAGGCACGCCAGGGCGGCGACGCCGGAGCGACCAAGGATGGGACGCATCGTGGGGTGAGTGAGCGGTGCTGTGAAGCCCGTGCAAAGTGCTAAGTTTTTAGCAGCTGCTAGATTCTTAGCACCCTTCGCATTTTTCGCAAGGGCCGACTGACGACGCTCTTTAGACTCTCATCGCCACGAAAACGATTATCGATTTTACAGCGCCTAGTCAGCGACAGTTGTCGCTAGGCAGCCGTGTTGGTTTACCCGCCGAGAGCGCTAACTCACTTCTCCGCGAACTGTTTTGGCGGAACGGTCTGCAGGTACATGAAGATTGAACGCAGTTCGCTTTCGCTCATGTGAGTGAACGACTTCCACGGCATCATCTCGTTGATGTCCGTTCCAGCGGGCCGCTTCCCTTCGCGCATTGCGCGAAAGAAATCGACCTCGGTGTAGTGCCCGATACCAGTCGGTGTGATGTTCGCGGCTGCGGGATCGTCGGGGCCGGACCCGTTGACGCCGGAAAGCGACGCACCATGGCACGCCGCGCACCCGGAGATGGTGGCAAGATATTGTCCGTAGGCCGCGCCCATGGTCGTGTCGACCGATGTAATGTGAGCGGTTCGTGCGGTCGTGTCGGCAACGAGTGGCACTTGCCCGAGCCCAAGAAGAACCCGGCCAAGAATGCGCAATTTGAACTGCGGGATCTCACGATCCACTGGCGGCAACCGCTTGAGATAGGCGATCATCGGCGCCATGTCGGCATCCGCAATGTTGTGAAAAACGTCCGACGGCATGATGATGAGCGACGTGCTATCCTGCCTAACGCCATGTCTGATGGCGCGCTCCCATTCGACATCGCTCCGCGGAGTCGGGCGTCCGCCGCGACCACTGGTGAGGTTAGGTGCCGCAATTAACGCAAATGGTCCCGCATCGGCCAAAATGCTCCCGCCCATATCTGCGCCGTGACATTCTCCGCACGGCAGTGATCGCACCAAGTGTTCGCCGCGGGCCAGGCTCGCGCTGTCCGTCGGGATCGTAAGCTCGGTCTCCGCGACGACGTCTTTTTTGGCTTTGAGCTTGCTTCCGCTAATCGCGTAGAGCGCTCCTACCCCCACAAGGGCGAGTGCGACAATCGAGCCTAACGCGATGCCGATCCACTTGAGGGCGTGTTTCACTGGTCTCCTGGTTATTGGGTCGGTGATGTGAGGGGCCAATTCGGCTTGTCTTTCGCACAATCCGCTATGAGCGCATCGAGACGACGGAGCCGCGTGTCCTCTTGCTTCGCGTTACTCACCCAGAAAATCGCGGTGCGCTGCCGCGACGGTGTCTGACTGGTGAAGTATTTCCAGGCCTTTTTGTTCGCCTTGAAGCGCTTAGCGTATGCGGGCGAGAACACGTTGGACCGGTCCTTGATCGAGTAGCCGGGATCCGACGCGTCTCTTTTTTCGAAGGCGGCGAGACCGGCCGGTCGCATCAGGCCGGCTTTTGTCAGTTCCTTCACCTTCGAAATGTTGATCCGACTCCAGCGGCTGCGCGGCTTGCGCGGCGTGAACCGGATGGCGTAGCTCTCCTGGTCGCCCCACGGCCGAATACCATCGATCCAACCGTAACAAAGCGCCACGTCCACCGACTGCGACCACGTTAGGCTCGCCTTCTTGGTGTGAACCTTGTAGTAGCCGACGAGAAGCTCTTTTGCCGTGGTGTGGTTCTTTTCCATCCAGGCGTGGAACTCGGCAGGTGTCTTGAAAAACTTTGGCTTCATCGTGGCACGCTGCGGAAGTCCGGCGGAACGTTCCTCAGAAACGTGATCTCTTTCAAGGCGATGCGCTGCACGGCATCGGCGTTCAGCCAGTCGCCTCCGTCCGGGACATCCCTTCGCCACCAGATCGCCGTCGTCGTGTCTGGTACCACGATGTACGGGGTCGGTGACATGAACGTCGTGTACCCGTCGAGGCGCCGCGGACGGTCACCTCGTTTGAGCCCCGTTAGGCGAAATTCCACGCGCCGCAGGAGACTCGTCGCGGAATCGACAAGTGCAGCGCCTTCCCAGTCGGGCGAGCGTATCGACGGCTTCGGCGTAAACTCCAGACGGAGCACGCGCTCCGCGCCGAGCGCCTCAACGCCCCGTGCGGAAAAGCAGTGCCGATCCCAAAAGACCGGATCCGCGAGCGCGGAAATGAAGAGGATCGGAACCGAGAATCCAATTCCCGTCCGCTGGATGATCTCGTTCGGTGCATAACGCTCACCCCACCGATCGGAATGCTCCGTCTCGAGGCTGGCGCGGGTCGGTCGGACATTGCCGTTGAACGAGATGTTGCCTGTTCTCCGTTCCAGTTGAACGCGAAACGGATACGCCCGGCGAAACGCCTCATATCGCTCGGCTCCCGCCCGCAGCTGCTCGAGTACGGCGGCAGAGAGTGTCGCCGATTGCGGATCGCCGTCTATCGCACACGCCGTCGACGCGGTCGTGCGAACCGTAGGGAGCGCATACGCGACGCGTGTCAGTTCGAAGGTGGCGGAATCGACGCCGAGCGGAATGGTGCGGTCGATGAACCGGAAGCCGAGTTGGCGCACTCGGAGCGCCAACTCGCGCTCCCCGTGCGGCATCAAAGCTTCCCCGGCCTCGTTCGTGAAGCGCCGAGCGCCGTTGACGCGATCGATGACTTCGGCGTTCGGCAATGGAGATTTCGTTGCCTCATCCACGACGCGCACGCGGACTGTCTGGGCCGTGAGCGCGAGTGGGAATAGCAGGCATGCAAACGGAAGCCAACGAGGGTTCATTACCTGCTGTTATGGTGTCACTCGCTTCGGTTCGAGTTTGGCGGCCCACAACCCGGAATTGAAGTCGGTAAACAGGATCTGCCCTTTCCACGGCATGGCGTTCATCACAAACGACGCATTCGCCGTGAATCCCTGTGGATCGAAGGGCTTGAACACCGCGATCTCGCGTCGCTGCTCGGCGACATTGCCTAACAACTCGCCCGACACGTCGACGATTCGCACACCGCCGTCGTAGTACGCCTGGTACAGAACATCGTCCTCCACGATGATGTCGTGCGAGCCGTAGTCCTCGAGGTGATAACGACCGACCTTCTTCGGGTTCATTGGGTCGGTGAAATCGACGATGTGCGTATAGCCGCCGGATGTTTGCGCCACGCCGCCTGGCGTTGTCATCGCGCCCCGATAGTTCGTTCCTTCCCACACGCGACCCGTGCGGCTCATCTCTTCATCACCGATGAACAGGTACGTCTTGCCGGTGGACTTCTGGAAGTAGGGGTAGATCTCGTGTCCGGAGTTGATCGGGAAAACCGTGATGAGCTTCGGCTTTTCGATTGTCCCGCCGTATTTCCCGTTGCCGACATCGACGACGACGGTACCCACGCCTCCCTGCGCGGAATACGCGATCCCATCGCGTACCCAAAGGTCGTGGATGCGCGCGTTCGGATGTTTGTACTCACTCACGTACTTCGGATTATAGATGTCGCGCACGTCGATGATGACGTACTTCTCACCGCCGGAGATCGCGAAGAGGTAGTCGTTCGTGGCAAACGCGTTATGCACGCCGCCGGTGAGCTGCTGGTCGAACGTCGACGCGATCTTAGGATGCGCCGGATTCGCAAGGTCGAGGATCACGACGCCATTCACACGGTTAGATGCACCTTCTCTGGTGAGGACGCCGTAGCGACCATCCGGCGAAACCGTCACGTCATTGATCGTCCGCGCGTCGACCTTGATCGAGTCCGTCTTCACGATGTTGTTCATGTCCGTGATGTCGAACACGATCGCATAGCCGTCGGCGCCCCACGTGCCCACGAGGCAATAATCGCGTCCGTCCTTCCCCGTCCAGGGCCACAGGTCCGAGGTGTGCGAGCGGTTGATGTTGCCGCGTCCGGTGATGTTGATGCGCCGCCTAACGTCTCGCGGGCGCACGTCGACGACCTGCCGCGCCAGCGCATTGCCCGATTGGGCGATCAGCGTGAAGCGACCCGGATGGTTCGCCGTGAAGACGTGCCGATCGACGACATAGTCGATGATACCGGGACCGCCTGGCGCGGCCGTCGTATCGTCCGGCGTGTAGATGTAGCTCCACGCGATTTTCGCGTCGGGCACCGGCGATCCGTTGGCCCGCTTCGCCGTCGCTTCGAGTTTAAGCACGTCACCGGTGTTGAGTGCCGTTTCCTTCAGCTGCATCTCGACTGCCGCGACGGGATTCGCCGCCACCGTGTGTTGCTTTTGCGCCGATATCCCTTCGGCTTCGGCCGAAATGGTGACGTTTCCAGGTTTGAGCGCTGTCACGTTGCCGAACCGATCCACGGTTGCGACGGTCGCGTCCGATGAGCGCCACGTGACGGTGAGGCCAGCGCGCCCGGACCCGTCGGCGTGCGACCCTTTCGCTGTGTGCGCCAGCATCGTGCCGACGTACAACCGTCCGTTTTCAGAAGCTATTTCGATCTTCGAGAGCGCGGGCCATTCGACAAGCACGGGCACTTCCAGCGTCACCGGAGCGACATCCGGGCTCGAGAACGACGTGGCAACGGCAGTGTAGGAGCCGGCTCGTCGGGCTGTGACCTGACCGTCTCCAAAGGAAAGCGCCATGCGAGGGCCGCTGAGGCGGATCTGTGCGTCGCGGATCACGTTTCCTTGGGCGTCGTACGCAGTGACCTTGAACGGCGCCGATTGTCCCGCTTTCAGCGTTAGGCGCGCCGGCTCTGCGACGAGTTTGGCGACGACGGGCTGTTGAGCTGCAGCGGACGAAAACGCGACGAGACCCGCGACCGCGAGGTTCCTGAACATGGAAGCGAGGGGTAGGGGGGAAGGGTACATCCTCGTGCGTAAACATTACTCGTCAAGAGCGTCGAGCGCTGCACCCGCGCACCCTCGGCGCGATGAGCCGCCCTACCCCGATTCCCCTGCCCGCCTACACATCACGGGGGCAGACCGGCGCGCGCAGCTCCCGGCCCCAACCGCGCGTTGCCGAGAGGGTGCGCGCTGCCGCGTGACAAAGAGCGGTTACGTTGCGCGCCCGCTCGAGGTGCAGCCAAACGGAGTGCCAGGCGTCCTGCAACGCGAAAGCGACTGACCTGCCTAACGTGATTGCTCTCTTGCGAGGACAACCTTTTGAAGACGCGCACAAAGGCGCGAGGTCAATGCGACAGGTCAGCCGCCATTGCTAGCATACGGTTTTTCGGCGCGGTGCGCCAGAGCTTTTTTCCGACCCCAGCCCGTCTTGTGCTCCGGTCCGGTTCGTGCGTACCTAATCGCAATTCTTCACGCCGCACATTGATTCCATGTCGGACACTTCGGAACGCTTGCGCCGATTTCGACGACTGACACTGCCGACTCCGGTCTTCTCGCCCACCGCGCCGACAGTGGAGATGGAAGCCAGCGAGGCACCGGATGTAGAGCACGCGCCGGCAAGTCCAGGGGCCGTCGCCCTCGTCATCATCGCATTCCTCGGTTCGTGTTTCGCCTTGTACGTCGGTCGCGGCCTCATCATGCCGATCGCAATCGCGGTGATGTTGGGCTTTCTGCTGAGACCACCGGTTCGGTGGTTCAAGCGCCGTGGCCTTCGCGAGCCAGTCGGCGCCACGATCGTTGTGCTCGGTTCAGTGCTGATCTGTGTCGCGATCGTCCGGATACTGGCGGCGCCGGCGAGCAGCTGGTTATCGCGTGCACCGGAAGCGATCGAGAGTGTCGCGCAGAAGATCCAGATGTCTGGCGGACCGGTGGCCCAGATCGAAGAGACAGCGGCGAAGGTGGAGGAGATCGCAACCGGTGGGCGGCCGCAAGGCCGCCAAACTGTCACGCCACAGCCCCCGCGCACACCCCTACTGCGACGCATGTTCGGTGACCTCACCGACTTCGTGGGTGGGATCTTCAGCGTGATTTTCCTGACGTATTTCCTGCTGGCCTCCGGCGATCTGTTCATGCGCAAGATGACGGACATGATGCCGCGCGGCCGTGCGCGGATGCCGCGCGAAATATCCAACGAGATTGAAACGTCGGTGACGCGCTATTTGCGCACGATCACGTTCATCAACATCGGGTTGGGGCTGGCGACGTGGGGGGTGCTGGCGGCGTTGGGGATGCCTAACGCGGGTCTCTTCGGCATGCTGGCCGGTGTGCTGAACATCGTGCCGTATCTCGGAGCTGTCGCCACCGCAGGGATACTCGCCGTTGCGGCGCTTGCTTCATTCGAATCAACAGGCCGCGCGCTGCTCGTGCCAGGTGCGTTTCTCCTCATCAACATGATCGAAGCGAACGTCGTCACGCCGGCGCTGATGGGGAAACAGTTTCCCCTGAATGCCGTGGCCGTGTTCGTCGGTCTGCTATTCTGGGGTTTTGTGTGGGGAATCCCCGGGGCGATTCTCGCGGTGCCGATGATGGTGACGCTCAAAATCGTCTGTGACCGAGTGCCGTCGTTGCGTGCGTTCGGAGAGTTCCTCGGCCCGTAAAGGGACCACTGCTCGCGAAAGTGCGGGACAAGCTGGCAGGGCTACTGCGCAGCCAGCTCTGACACACCGACGTTAGGCGGGGACCAGCGCGATAACACGCAGGGGACTCCCGCTCCCATTGACGAGTTTCAGCGGGGCCGCAATGACAATCGCTCCCGTTGGGGGGAGCTCGTCGAGGTTGCGCAGGCTGGCGAGTCCGAACTTTCCGGCGCCGTGCATGATCCCGTGATTTGGGAATGGTGGATCGAACCTTCCGGCCTGACCGGCATCAGTGCCGACGGTTTCAACGCCGACGCCGAGGACATCGCGGTCCCTGGCGAGCAGCATCGAGGTAGAGGCGTGAAAGCCGGGTGAGTGAGGTCCGTCCTCTCGGACGTTGAGAAAGGAGGCAGGGTCAGTGCGATGGCTCCAGCCGGTGCGCAAAAGCACCCACGCCCCGGCTGGGATGCGACCGTATTCGCCTTCCCAGGCTTCGACGTACTCCGGCATGAGCAAAAAGTCTTCGTCCTGAGCTACCTCGAGCGTGACGTCGATGACGCACGCCGGCCCGATGAACTTCGACGCGGGAATCGTATCCGTTGCATTGTTAGGCAGATCCTTCCCGCTGATCCAATGCACCGGCGCGTCAAAATGCGTTCCGGTGTGTTCGCCCATACGGATCGTATTCCAATACCAGGCAGGCCCCTTCTCGTCGAAGCGCGAAATCGTCTCCATCGTGACGCCAGGGGAAGACGCGAACATCGGAGGCAGGCCGATCACGGGTGTCGCCGGGCCGAGTGGCTGCGTAAGGTCGATCACATTCACAGTGCCGGCGGCCAGTTCGGCGACGAGATCATCCAACAGTGTCATGGGCTGCTCCGTGGTGCGCTCTCGCGAAGGTAGCGCTGGAACTGGTAGCGGTTCTCCAGCAGCGATAGGTCGGTGACGTACGCTGATGGACCGACGGCTTCGACTTTCGCGACGATGGTCGTTAGGTCTTTGGCGGCAAGCGCCGCGTCGAAGGCTTTGCCGAACTCCTCGATCGTACGAACGGTGCTGGTGCGCGGAACGCCGGCTGCCGCGGCGAGGGCCGCAATGTCGCTGCCGGTTGACGTGGCGGTGGGGAAGCCTCCGACCGACAGGAGGCTCTCGTTGTCGAAGACGATGTGGATGAGATTGCGCGGCCGATACCTGGCGAGTGTCGTTAGGCCGCCAAGGTTCATGAGGATGGAGCCGTCGCCATCGAGGACGATGACCTGGGCGTCGGGGCGTGCCAGGGCGATACCCAATCCCATGGACGAGGCGAGCCCCATGGCGTGCTGGAGGTAGAAAAAGTTGGGGCGGTGGCCGAGGGACTGCATTTCGGCGGCAACGGCTCCCATGATCGTCACGACCACGCAACGCTCGAGATCGGGGTAGAGGCGCTGCAGGGCTTCAATGCGTTTCACGCGTCCTCCCACATCAGATCACGGCACAGCAACAGCGCCACCGGCCGGCTGGCCGAATAGGCCAGCGTCTGGGCCTTCGTTAGGCGCTTCGCTACGTGATCCGGCGACTCGAGCCGCGTATGCGGTATGCGCAGCGCATCGAGCACGTGTTCGGTGACGCCGCCGCCCTCGGTCTGCCATGGATCGCGCTCGCCGAATTCGCCACGGTGGCTGATGAGCATCAGCAGCGGAATCCGATACAGCTGCGCGCAGGAGACGATCCCGTTCACCGAGGCGAGAAATCCGTGATTCTGCATGAGCATGGCGGACTTCACACCAGCGAGATACGCACCGGCCGAAATGCCGACGCCTTCCTCTTCCTTGGCGAGGCGCACCAGCGTCATCTCCGGATCCTCTTCAGCGAAGCGGATGAGATGCACGAGCCACGTCTCCGGTAGCGCCGAGACGATGCGCACGCCGAGGTCTTTGAGGCATCCGTAAATCAGTTTGCTGCTGGTGGTGGAGACGGGCATTCAACTACAGGTCAAAGGTCTAAGGTCTAAGGTCTAAGGTCTAAGGTCTAAGGTCTAAGGTCTAAGGTCTAAGGTCTAAGGTCAAAGCGAGCGAGCCAATCGAATCGGCATCAGCCGATGCGTCAAGCTCACCTACTCGGCGGTCGCCGTTCCGAAGACGCTCGTGAGCAACCACCAGATGCCAACGGTGAGTATGGCGGCAGGGACGCCGAAGCGTATCCAGTAGATCAGCCAACTCGGCAACGGGCGTTCGCCGCCGCTCTGCAATTCAGCGAGGGCAGTGCCGCGATCGAGGCACCAGGCAAACGTCACGACAGCCACGAACGCACCTAACGTCTGCATCCCGCTGCCGAATGTGAGATCCCACGGGACGAAGATGGCGTTGTTGATCGTCGGTGGTATCGCGAGCACGAATGTCGCAACGGCCATCACCAGCACCGCACGTCTGCGTGTTAGGCGCGTATTGTCGGTCAGGCCGGCGACCAGCACCTCGAACGCGGCCACATCGGAGAGGTAGCCAGCGCCGAGCAGTCCCACGAAAAACAGAAAGCCGAAGATCCAACCCAGTGGCATGGCCGCGAAAACCTGCGGTAGCGTGGCGAAAATCAACCCAGGACCTGACGTTGGCTCGAGACTGAAAGCGAAGACCGCCGGAATGATGGCGAGACCGGCGAGCAATCCGGAGAATGTGTCGCCAAAGGTCGTCCAGATCGCGCCGCTGAGCAGATCTTCGCGCGCGGCGAGGTACGATCCGTAGACAACCATGAAGGTTCCGCCGAGCGACAAGGAAAAGACGGCGTGGCCTAACGCGGCCATGGCGACTTTTGCGTCGACGTCGGCCCAGCGCAGCTCGAGGATGTACCATCGCACGCCGGCCATGGCGCCGGGGAGCGTCAGCGCGCGTACGAGGAGAATGATCAGGATGAGGAACAGGAGCGGCATGATGATCATGCTCGCGCGTTCGATGCCGGCGCGCAGGCCGCGGATCAACACGAACGAACAACTGGCGATCACTAGACCGGTGCACAAGAGCTGCAGACCGAATGACGTCGCCGAGAAGCCTTCGTTAGGCGGAAGTACGGCGGCCGCGTTGATGCTGGTGAACGGTGTGGCGAGCTGCGCAAAGGCGTAGTACAACACCCAACCAACGACTGCCGTGTAATACGCCGTCGCGGCGGTCACGATGAAAAAGAAGAACCACCCCACCGCGCGTCCGAACGGCAGCCCGCCCGCGGCAAAGGCGCCCACCGGTCCCCGGCGCGTGTGTCGGCCTAACGCCCATTCGGCCATCAGCGCCGGCACGCCGATCGCCACGACGATGAGTACGTAGACGATCACAAAGGCGGCGCCGCCGAACTTTCCCACCATATAAGGAAAGCGCCAGATATTCCCGAGTCCCGTCGCGACGCCGATCATCGTCACGATCGCGGCGAGGCGCGACGTGAAGACTTCGCGTGAGGGCGGGTCCGCGCCTGG
>JBFMFA010000028.1:0-13007 GCA_040753195.1 Gemmatimonadota bacterium
GGCGAGCAACAACGTCCCCGCTACCGAAACGGCATTCTCCAGCGCAACGCGCACGACTTTCGTGGGATCGATGATCCCCGCCTCGAGCAGATCGACGTACGTGCTCGTCGCAGCATCGAATCCAAACGCACCCGTACCACTGCGCATTTTGTCTACGACGACGCCACCATCAACCGCGGAATTCTCTGCGATCTGACGTGTAGGAGCTTCGAGTGCGCGCTTGAGCATCATGAGACCGGTGTGCTGATCGCCCGTGAGCTTCGCTTCTTCACGCTCAACGGCATCGATCGCACGCAACAACGCAAGCCCGCCACCCGGGACAATTCCCTCAGCGACGGCTGCCTTCGTCGCGCTGATCGCGTCCTCAAACGCTTCCTTCCGATTCTTCAACTCGGCCTCGGATGGCGCGCCTACTTTGATCACGGCGACTCCGCCGGCAAGCTTCGCCAGCCGCTCCTCGAGTTTCTCTTTGTCGTAGTCCGACGTCGTTTCGGCGATCTGCCCGCGCAACTCATTGCAGCGTCCTTCGATCGCGCTGCGCGCCCCCGCACCGCCCACGATCGTCGTCTCATCACGCGTGACGACCACGCGCTTTGCGCGACCCAGCTCGTCAAGCGTTAGGCGCTCCAGCGCCAGGCCGGCTTCCGGCGCGATGAGGCGACCGGCTGTGAGAATAGCGATGTCTTCCAGCATTGCTCGCCGCCGATCGCCAAACCCCGGTGCTTTGACAGCGACGCACGGCAGGAGTCCCCGGATCTTGTTCACCACCAATGTCGCGAGCGCGTCCCCTTCAACTTCCTCGGCGATCACAAGCAGCGAGCGCCCGGACTTTGCGACCTGCTCGAGCAACGGCAGGAAGTCCTGCATCGACGTAATGCGCTTCTCGTATATCAGAATGACCGGTTCTTCCAACACTGCTTCCATCTTCTCTGCATTCGTGATGAAATACGGCGACGCATAGCCGCGATCGAACTGCATCCCCTCGACGACTTCAACCGTGGTTTCGGTCGCTTTCGCCTCTTCGACGGAGACCACGCCTTCGCTCCCCACACGCTCCAGCGCGTCCGCGACCATTTCGCCGATTGCGCTATCGTTATGCGCGGAGATCGTCGCGACCTGCGCGCGTTCTTTCTTGCTCTGAACCGGACGCGACAGCGCGCGTATCGCCGCCACAGCGGCTGTGAGCCCGCGCTCAAGACCGCGCCGCAGCTCGATGGCACTCGCGCCGGCGGCGATGTTGCGCACACCATCCGCGTACATCGCATGAGCGAGCAGCGTAGACGTCGTCGTTCCGTCGCCGACAATGTCACCCGTGCGCTCGGCTGCCTCTCGCAACACTTGGGCGCCGAGGTTCTCGTCTGGATCCGTGAGGGTCACTTCCTTTGCGATCGTCACTCCGTCGTTGCAGATGACCGGCTTCCCCCAACGACGCTCGATGAGTACGCACTTGGCTTTCGGGCCCAGTGTGACAGCGACGGCGTCCGCGAGCTGCGTCGCTCCGTGCAGCACTTTCTCGCGCGCCTCCGAGCGAAAGTGGAGCTGGCGTGTCGCAGGCATTTGTCCTCCCAAATAGGCTCGTACGCCTAGGCTACGTTGTCCGATTTCACAGGACAGTCAGGGCAAAAGCACCTGCGCCTCGGGGCAATGCCTACAAGAGCAGAGCCGTTACGTGAGCGAAGCGCGGACGCGAAGGCGGCAAGCGTCTGACATACCTAACGGGGCCGCGTGCCGCAGCTTGCAGCTGCGCTCCTCGCACACAGAGGACCACGATGCGTAGGCGCACACGGAAGCCACGCCCCAAGGCGCCGGCCTCGCCGGCGAAATCAACGCGCGAACAGCAAATCGAGAACGCCGAGGTGGCTCGTGTGCTGCGCGAGATTGGCGACCTTCTGGAATTGGAGGGAGCGAACGCGTTCCGCGTCCGGGCATACCGTAACGCGGCGCGCAACATCGAAGAGCTCCCGCAGCCCGTAGAGTCATTCATCGGCGGCGAGAAGGTACTGACTGACATTCCCGGTATCGGCGAGGATCTCGCGGAGAAGATCACGGAGATCGCGCGCACAGGCACGCACTCGATGTTGCGAAAGCTCGAGCGAAAGGCGCCGAAGGGCGCTGTCGAGCTGATGCATGTGCGGGGCATTGGACCTCGACGAGCGCGAACGTTGAGCGAGAAGCTCAAAATTCGTTCTGTGAAGGATCTCGGCACTGCTGCTCGCGGGGGGCGTGTGCAAACCCTGCGCGGCTTCGGCGCCAAAACAGAGACAGCGATATTGCGCGAGTTGGCGGTGCGTGCGACTGAGGAACGCCGCATGCTGCGACCCAGTGCCACGCAGTATGGCGCCGAGCTGCTGGCGTATCTACGTCACACGCAAGGCGTTAGGCAGGCGGAACTTGCCGGAAGTTTTCGGCGCTGCCGCGAAACGGTAGGAGACCTGGACGTGCTGGTTGCCAGCAGCGCGCCGGCCCTGATTGTCGAGCGCTTCGCGACCTATCCAAAAGCGGAGGCGGTTCTGGCGCGCGGACGCACGCGCGCAGCGATTCGACTGAGATCCGGGCTACGCATCGATCTGCGTGTTGTCGACGAAGCGAGCTTCGGCTCAGCGCTGCACTACTTCACGGGATCGAAGGCGCACAACATCGCGGTGCGTCGTTTGGGACAGGCGCGCGGACTGAAGTTGAATGAATACGGCGTGTTCCGCGGGAAGCGACGTCTGGCTGGCGCCACCGAAGAAGAAGTATTCGATGCCGTTGGTCTGCCATGGATCCCACCGGAGCTGCGTGAGAACAACGGCGAGTTGGAAGCGGCGGCGCAGCACAAGCTGCCGCGTCTCGTCACGCTGGACGACATCCGCGGCGACCTGCAATGCCACACTACAGACAGCGATGGGCGTGATTCGCTGCAGGCGATGGCCACGGCAGCACAGTCGTTAGGCTATGAATACCTGGCGATCACCGATCATTCGCCCGCCGTTCGCGTGGCGACCGGGCTCGATGCCGCGGGGTTCCGCAAGCAGTGGCGCCGCATCGATGCGCTCAACGCCAAACTCGACGACCTAACGCTATTGCGCGGCGTCGAGGTCGACATCCATCGGGACGGCACGCTGGACCTGGACGACCGCGTGCTCGCGGGCTTCGACATCGCGCTCGCGTCGATTCATAGCTACTTCTCGCTGCCTGCGGCGGCTCAGACCGCGCGCATCTTGCGCGCGTTGGCGCATCCAGCGGTGGACATCCTGGCGCATCCACTCGGACGTCAGATCGGGCGGCGGGGCGCGATGGACTGCGACCTGGATCAAATCATTCGCGCAGCGGCCGAGGAAGGCGTCTGGCTTGAGATCGACGCGCAACCAGAACGGCTCGACCTGGACGATGTGACATCGCGACACGCACTGACGCGCGGTGCGACGGTCGTGATCGACAGCGACGCGCATTCGACGGCGGAACTTGGCTTCATGCAATGGGGCGTCGACCAGGCGCGGCGGGGTTGGGTGGAGCCAAGGCACGTCGCGAACAGCTGGCCTCTCGAGCGCGTGCTGCGATCGCTGCGTCGCGCGCGGCGCAGCGCGGCCTAGGTGGCGGGGTGGACCCCAGCCCCAGCCCGAATTTCAAGGATACGCTGACAAGAAGTCGGGAAACTCTCCAATCTGTCACGCCACGCGATGCCGCATCTTTGTGCTGCGCTCGAGGAACGGGGAATTCTCGAACGGAGCCTTCTCCTGGGACGCCAGCGGAAAGCCGCGCGTTGCGTGTTCGACACAACGCGCCAGTTGTGAGGTCGCTGGACACAACCGAAGCCTCTGGTACAAGGCACCTGCGCCGGACCCGTCCGGCAAGGGTAAGGTCTGCAGACGTGACCGTACGCAGGTACGATTTCGAACCAAGCTAGTCTGCAGCCGCCAGCGGAAAGGCCCGCGGTCGTCGCCATTGGACGGCGATCGCGGGTTCTTCCTCGTTAGGTGGCGGGCGGCGGGTGGCGCGCGACAATCACCCCGCGTGTCGGTGCCTCCCTGACGGCGGCACTGGTATCTCCCGATATAACACGTCACGTTCGCCTCGCACATTGCCATGAGAACGTGACGGTCCATCAAACTTCCCATGAAACGCCTGGCACACACGCAGCAGCCTCGTACGTCAGGGAGCCACGTGCACGGCATTCGCTCGTTCGCGCTTGCTGCTATTGCGGTGCTCGCTCTTCTCGCGCTCTGCAGTTATCCGCGCCCGGCCGGACCGTCGCCGACGGTTGAACCGACACAGCCGCAGCGCTTGTCACTGGAGTTGAATCTTCCGGCCTTCCGTCTCGAAGTACGTGACAGCCTGACGCTCGTTAGGTCGTATACCGTCGCGATCGGCACGCGGCGATACAAAACGCCGACGGGCGAGTTCGAGATCGCACGGATCGTGTGGAATCCGTGGTGGTTTCCTCCCGACGCCGAATGGGCTGCGCAGGATACTGTCACCCCCCCAGGCCCCAAGAACCCGATGGGGAAGGTAAAGCTCATGTTCAACGGACCGTACTATCTGCACGGCACGCCAACGGTGTCGAGCCTCGGCCATGCCGCCTCGCACGGTTGTGTGCGCATGCGCAACGAAGATGCCGTCGATCTGGCGCTGCTCGTGCAGCCATATGGCGGTCTCACCGTAGCCCAGGCACTCACGGACACACTGCAGGCCAGCTGGCGCAAGACCCGAACGTTCAGCCTAACGAACTTCATTCCCGTGACGATCGTCTACCGCTCGGCGGAAGTTCGCGATTCCACGCTCACACTGTTCCCCGATGTCTATCGTCGCCATCCAAAGGGACTCTATCCCGTCGCCATGACGGCTCTGGCAGACGCCGGCATCGACACGTCCGACGTCAATCGAGACGTTGTTAGGCGGCTCGCCCGCAGCGCCGCAAGCAAATCGGCGAGCCTGGCGCTGCATCAGCTCACCACCATCGTCGTCGAAGGAGACCTCGCCCAATGAAAGCCCGCGACATTATGACGCCACGGCCGTTCGCGGTCCTCGCGACCGATGACGTGTGGAAGGCGGCAGAGATCATGAAGTACGAGGACGTGGGCGGCGTGCCGGTCGTCGAAAATCCTGTACATCCCCACCTCGTTGGTATCATCACCGACCGCGACCTGACGATCCGGTGCGTGGCGCGACGTCACAGCGGCCACTGTAGTGTGGGCGATCACATGACCCCGATGCCGCTGCAGACCGTGCTGCCCGAAGCACCAGTGGACGAAATCGTCGCTAAGATGGAGGCTGCGCAGGTGCGCCGCATTCCGGTCGTCGACGCGGGAGGGGAATTGCTCGGTATCGTCGCAGAGGCAGATCTGGCTGTGAAGCTGGCGCCGAACCAGGCTCTGCCCGCTCGTCGACGCGTGAAGGCATCGACACCACCAGTCATCGCGAAGCTATAGCGTACGCGTGACCTAGCCCTTCACGACGCCGATTGGCGTTAGGCGCGCGACCCGGCGCGCGAGCCCTGCGCGTTCCACGACTTCGGTGACGCGCTCCACATCCTTGTAGGCGATCGGCGCCTCCTCGGCGAGGCCGACAGCGCTCGGCGATCGCACTGCTATTCCGCGATGCTCCAGCTCCGCTCTGACGGCCGCACCGCTGACTTGCCGCTTCGCAGCGCCGCGGCTCAGCGCCCGGCCGGCTCCATGGCAAGCGCTGCCAAAGGAACGCTGCTCCGCTTCGCTCGTACCTACCAGGACGAAGCTCGCCGTTCCCATGCTCCCCGGAATGAACACCGGCTGTCCGATGTCGCGATACGCCGCTGGAAGCTCGTCATGACCGGGGCCAAACGCGCGCGTCGCTCCTTTGCGATGCACGCATAACGAGCGACCTGCGTGCGTTTCGCGCTTGACGATGTTGTGGGCCACGTCGTAGACGACGCGCACATCGTCAGCGGCGATGTGCGGGAACATGCGACACACCGCATCACGGATGCGATGGCCGATCGTCTGCCGGTTCGCCCACGCGAAATTCGCCGCCGCCGACATCGCCGCGAAGTAACGGGCGCCGTCGGGCGACGAAGCTGGCGCGCAGGAGAGCTGGCGGTCGGGAATCACGATGCCGTACTCTGCGAGCCTGGCGTCGAAGAGGCGCACATAATCCGTGCATACCTGGTGGCCGAGTCCGCGCGACCCCGTGTGAATCAGAACGGTTATCTGGCCACGGCGCAGGCCGAAGCGCTCGGCGACGACGGGATCGAACACTTCATCGACCTGTTGCAGTTCAACGAAGTGGTTGCCGGCGCCCAGGGTGCCCAGCTGCGTGCGGCCGCGATCTTTGGCGCGCTGGGAGACGGCGCTCGGATCAGCTTCGGGGAGACAGCCGCCCGATTCAGCATGGAGCAAGTCGTCCGGCAGGCCGTAGTGCATCTGCCTAACGACGTATCCGGCCCCCTCCGCCAGCACGCGGTCGAGGTCCCTGTTATCGAGCTCATCTCTCCCACCCCGACCGGTGCCGGCCGGGATGCTGCGTGAGATTTCGTGCGTGAGCGTCGTATGCCGACCACCCAGTTCTTCGCGCGTGAGCGGTGTCGCGAGGAGTCGTACGCCGCAGTTGATATCGAAGCCGACGCCGCCTGGCGACACAACGCCGTCGGGAAGCAGCGTCGCCGCCACGCCCCCAACCGGAAATCCGTACCCTTCGTGCATGTCGGGCATGCCGTACGCGAAATCGACGATGCCCGGTATGGTCGCGACGTTCACGAGTTGGGTGATCGCGTCGCCTTCTACGATGGCACGCAGCAGCTCGTCGTCGGCATAGATGCGTACGGGAACGCGCATGTCCGAGCGAAACGCGGTCGGCACGTCCACGCTGACCGGTCCAGACCTAACGAGAGCGTCTGCGATGGCCGACGGTGGCGGGGCTGTGGTGGTCGGCTGGTCCATCGGCACCTCACACGTCAAAGAGAATAACGCCGCGCCATCCGCTACCCTGCGGCTCCAGCTGCAAGCCGTGGTACGTCGCCGCCTTCAATGGAGAGAGCCACTCACGGACCGGCGTACCGCGCACTTCTGCAGAGATCGTCGCGTAGGTCGGTGCAACGCTCACTGCCACGTTACGCACGTCGGCGTACGCACGCTGCTCGGTTTCTGACCGACCCAGCAGCTCATTTGCCCAATCGGCGAGCAGGCTCGTTAGGCTGCTTCCGCTGACGCGCACATGCTCCCACGGCCCGGGTTCGTCTCCGCGGAGCGTTCCGGCTGCTTCGGCGATGACCCGCGCGGTCTCGGCGAACACGTCTTCCAACGTCTCCGCCGAGACTTCGATCTTCCACTCGCCGACGTGTTCGACCGTTTTCGATCTCGTTGCCATAACCTCGGGAGACTATGCCACAATCAAAGTCACACGCCCAGCCGCGCGCCGACATGTGCGCAGCTCTGACGCCGTTGTCGGCTGAACCCGGACAATCGTCCGGCACAATCTGACAGTCGGTCTCCTCACAGCGCGCTAATCAGTTGGGTAGCGCTCACCAGGAAAATGCGCAGGAGGCTTGCCATGCTGACGTACTCTGACCTCGTCGATCTCGGCCGTGCATTGCAGGGACGCACCGTCCTCAGCGTTTACGTGAACTGGCAGGAGCCCGATCTTGCCAAACGTCGGCGCTGGCGCGTCGAGTTGCGCCATTCGCTGAACGATATCGAAACATGGTTGTCTGGCGCACCGCACGCGGATCGCGAGGCTTTCGCAAGCTGTCGACGCGCGTTGCTCGAGCGCTTCGACGAAATGCGCGGGCGTTTCCGCGACCCGGGCTGGGCCGCCTTTTATACCGCCGATGGCGAACAATATGCCGGCCCGGTTGCTGCCGCGGTGCCGACGATGGCCGTCTGGAGCGTTGGGCCATGCCTAACGCCGTACATCAGAGCCCTCAAAGAAGCTCACCCGGTCATGGTCGTCGTCGCGGACGCCCGCAAAGCGCGCGTCTTCCGCTATGCTGCGCGAAAGCTCGAGCACCTTGACACGGTCCGCGCGCGGACCGTTGTCGAACATCCCGATCATATGAGCGCCCCTCCGCGTCCTGGCTTTCACAGCGGCACGCACGGCACGAGCGGAGCCGATCAAGCGCAACGCGAGCTGCGTGACGGCACAGCCCACATGTTGAATGAGGTCGTGAGCGAGCTCGCTCGCAACGGCAAAAAAGCGCAGTGGTTCGTGCTCGGCGGGATTCCTTCGGTGGCTGCGGATCTGCTCTCTCGGTTGCCGGCGGAACTCGCGACGCACGCGGCGCGCGCTGAACACCTCGACGTCCACGCGACGAAGGCGCAAATCATCGAAGCGGCGCGGCAGACCGCGTCCGCGCTGCGCGACGCGCGCGATCTCCGCCTGGTCAATGACGCGGTGGCGTGTTCGGAGAGCAATGGCTTCGGTGTGACAGGTTCCGTCGACACGAAGCGCGTCTTGAATCAGGCACGCGCGCGCGAGGTGTACTTCACCGAGGCGTTTCTCGCGAACAACGCAGCCGCGGCGGAAGAGATCGTCCGTCTCGCGTTAGGCAGCCGCGCGTTTGTCGAACACGTCTCAGGAGCTGCCGCGGCCCGACTCGACGAAGTTGGCGGCGTCGCGGCCCGGCTTCGCTACACCGTTGAAGCAGAGTTGCCGACGACTGAAGAGCCTGAGTTCGCGCAAACAGCCTAACGCCGTTTTGTAGTGATTTCGCTGACGGGAAAGCACGTACACGCACGACGCGCCCTTCCCGACAGCCGGCGCATCCCGCGCTGATCATCCTGTCGCATGGGATACGTCACCTTTTAAGGGAGGGTATATGCAGATTTTTAGCAGGATGCTATCTGTCGCCGGAGTGCTAGCGCTCGTGCCGCTGATCGCTTCCGCACAGCCGCTCGGCAAGATCGTCATCACGCCGTACGCTGGCGTGTACGCGCCCGTGAATGACATCGCCAAAGCCAACATCCCTGACGGCTCGTTCAGCATCGCCGGAAAGGCGGAGCACAAACTCGGATTCGCGCTCGGTGCGACGGGAAGCTATTGGCTCACGCCGCGATACGGCTTCGAAGTGGGCGGGCTTTATGCCTGGAGCGACCTGAAAACCGCCATTTCGAGCACCCAACAAGGCGACTTCGAGAGCAACGAGACCGAAAACGCCGGAGTGATTTTCGGCACGGCCAAATTCATGGTCGCTCTGTTTCCGCAGACGTCGGATTTCCAACTGCGACTCGGTGCTGGCCCCGCGATCATTACGCGCCGGGGCTCGGCATACAAAGATCCGGACGGTACCGTCACCGGCAAAACCGACTTTGGCGGCGCTGTGTCGCTCTGCACCAAGATCCCACTGGTCTCGGGAATGGCGCTCCGTATGCGAGCCGAAGACTACATGTACCAGGCCAAGCTAGGATTCAAAGATCGCGTGGATCCGGCAGACAACATCACGTTCGACAAGAAGTTCCAGCACGACTTCGTCTTCTCAGTGGGCCTGCAGATCGGCCTGATGCGTTAGGCATGATCCAGGAGCGCCGCAATTCAGCGGCGCTCCTGAAGCCCTCGTCCGCGAGAAACCGATGAAGCCCAATGACCTCTTCCTAGCCGGCACGGCCAACGTGCCACTGGCCCAAAGCATTGTCGGACTCCTCGGATCCTCGTTAGGCAACTGCCATATCGAGCGCTTTCCCGATGGAGAAGTCTCCGTCGAAGTGATGGAGAGCGTTCGCGGCAAGGATGTCTTTCTGATACAACCAACGTCGGCGCCGGTGAACGATCGTCTGATGGAACTACTCGCGCTCGCCGATGCCTGCCGCCGCGCTGCGGCCGCGCGCATTACCGCGATCGTCCCGTATTTCGGCTACGCTCGCGCGGACAAGCGCAGCGGACGTCGGGCACCGGTCACCGCACGCGCGGTCGCTGATCTCCTCGAAGCGGCAGGCATCAATCACGTCGTCACAGTCGATGCGCACACTCCGCAGCTGGAAGGGTTCTTTCACATCCCCATCGATGATCTTTCGGCTACGGACGTCCTGTGCGACGCGCAGCGCGACGTCCTCTTGCCTAACACGGTCATTGTTTCGCCGGATCTGGGCGGACTACGTCGAGCCGTGAAGTTCGCCGAGCGACTGGGTACCACGACGGCTGTGTGCGCAAAGCGCCGCCTCGATGGGAGCCGTGTCATGGTCACGCAGGTCATTGGTGACGTACGCGAACGTCGCTGCTGCATCGTCGATGACATGATCACGACTGGAGGGACGATCGCCGAAGCGGCCAAGGCGCTCCGCGACGCCGGTGCCCGCGAACCGATTACCGCGGCGGCTACGCATGGTGTTCTCGTCGCTGGTGCGCGAGAGCGATTGACCGGTGCCGGTATTCAGCAGATCACCGTGACCGATTCGATCGACGTGCCGGCAGGATGGGACCCGCCTCTGCGCATTGCTACAGTGGCACCCAAGCTCGCCGAGGTGATTCGCCGACTGTCCGCCGGCGAATCGCTGCGTGACCTCTATTGAGCTTCAGTTACATCGCGGCACCCGCCGCGAGTGAAGGAGCACGCAGTTCGCGCGATTCGCGAAGGAGGCGCTCGACTTCCGAATCTTCTGTCTGCGAAAAGTCCTCGTAGTACGCTCCAACCGCCCAGAACGGATCCGGCATCACCAGGCACTCGACGTGATCAGCTTCCTTCTTCAGCGTCTGAATCGCGGCCCAGGACGCTACAGGCACGGCGATGACGAGCTGCGCGGGTTTAAGCGCTTTTACGGCCCGCGCTGCCGCCATCATGGTGGCTCCCGTTGCCAGGCCGTCGTCGACCAGTACCACAACCCTCCCCGCAATCCGGGGCGCAGGTGAATCGCCGCGGAACCGCACCTCGCGACCCTTCGCTTCCATCATCTGCTGCTTGGTCACGCGCTCGATATAGGACTCACCGACACCGAGCTCGCGGATCAACTCACGGTTCAGGAAGCGTCCACCGTCGGCCGTGACGGCGCCAATTGCCAGTTCTTCAGAGATCGGTGCGCACAATTTGCGCGCAACAAGGACATCGAGCTCGCCCTCCAGTTGCGCAGCGACGGCGGCAGCGACCGGAACTCCACCCCGCGGGATGCCAAGCACCAGCAGATCCTTGCCGCGGAATCGCGCCAAGCGCTCGGCGAGCGCCGCGCCCGCGGCGCGGCGATCTGCGAAGGCCGGAATGCCCTCCGCCGTGCTGAACCTGCCTAACGCTGACGGATGTGCGATCGCTCTCAGCATACGACCTCCAGCGTGTTCAACGCGGGCTAGCGTTTCGGACGCGCCGGCGCCGAGATCTGCGCCAGCAACTCTTCGACTTCCTTCGGCGCCTGCGGGCCTACTTTCTTTGCTACGTCCGCCTGCGCGATCATCCCAACCAGCTTTCCTTCGGACGAGACGACCGGAAGGCGACGCACCTGCGCGCTTTCCATTTTTGCGATCACCGTTTCGACGTCATCTGTGGGCAGCACGGTCTTGAGCGGAGCCGGCGACATGTGCTCACTCACCGGGCACGTCGGGATATGCTCCCGCCAACTGCAGCGCACGACGATATCGCGATCGGTGATGATTCCCCGCAGAGAAGCGCCGGGCGCGTCATCGATCACGGGTATGGCGCCGACATCATGTTTACGCATGAGCTCCGCCGCGAGTGAAACCGGATCGCTCAGACGCACAGTCACGGGATTCGGCGTCATGATTTCATTGGCCTTCATCGGATCCCCCAGTCATTACCATCGCAACGTAGCGCGGATGCTGCACGCTTACTGTCGGGTGCATGCGGTGCATACGTCAGGTGATTCCGCATGCGTGCGGAGTGACGCGGATTCGCCCGTGTACAGGATTCGCCGCGCGTCCTTCAGGGAAACCCTTTCTTGCGGCGCGTCTCTAAAAGCCACAATTTGATCGCGCGTTCACGGATGGGATCTCGTGAACGGATGCTTTCCCGCGGGACGCCGTCGGAAGGCAGCACGCGAGGAATTCGACCTTCACGTGCAGGTTGAGAGGTCGCTGGCCACAACTAAGGCTCCGAGATCCCGGAGCACCTGAGTCGAGCCCATTCGACGAGGGAAAGATCACCGGCCTGTCTACGCTCGAGAGGATCGAACCTAACGAGTGTGGAGTCGAAGCGAAGGGCCGACGATCACCAGCGTGAAGAGAACCTCTGCAGGAGGCAGGCATGCCACTGCGGGGGTTCTCACGTTTTACCCGCGTGTATCTCCGTTGCGCCGCTCCTCCCAGCTTCGGAGAATGCTCTCGAGGTCCACGTTAGGTGCGATCAGGCAGATGTGCCCGTGTCCTTCGAGCACGTGCACGCTGGCCCCGGGCACGAGCGACGCCATGTAGCGGCTCTGCTCGAGCGACGGCACGAGATGATCCTGATCGGCGGCGATGTACAGCGTGGGTACCCTGATCTCATGCAGCCGCGCACGCACGTCGTACCGCCGCAACACTCGCAGCCGATTCAAGTAGCCCCGACGTGTCGTCGCGCGCGTCTCCTGAAGAAAGCGTTGAATTTCCGTCCGGTGCGTGAAGCGCGAGTGCATGCGCGCCGCGGTGCCCGCGCGAATCAACGTCATCACGCCCCACGGCATGACGCTCACGCCGGCCAGGGCGAGCCGCAGCCTGAATTGTGGCGCAAAGTACGGAAACGAATTCAACACAACGAGCGCCCGCAGCTCGGCGACTCGCGCGAGCGCGAAGCTCATCGCGAGCGCTCCACCAAAGGACTCCCCGAGTATGGTCACGGGCTCGCCACTAGGTGCCACAGCCCGCACGACAGTCGCCAGATCGTCGATGAGCACCTGCATGGTTGCCGCGTCATCACGCAGCGCGTACGTCGCTACACGAAAACGCTGCGCAAGGAGCGGAAGTTGGCGATAGAATAAGCGTCCGGTTCCGTCCATCCCCGGGACAAGAACGAGCGGCGGGCCGCTGCCGCTCAGCTCAATCCGAGGGTCGTATGCTCGCTCGCGCGCTGCGTCTGACATGGGCGTTTGGGTCGTGTCTTTTTGTGGAAGGAATCGTTTGGGGACTAGCGGCGTTACCTATTGTTG